>DBGBSM010000153.1:0-3168 GCA_048468815.1 Parabacteroides sp. | reverse complement strand
TCGAAGACTTCCGGCTTTAACAGGCTGAAGAATCTGTTAAAGGTATCGTGCGAGGGGATTTGTTCCAGATAAGGAAATACCTGTTTAAAATAGTCGAATTTACACCGACCGAATAAGGCCACATCCTCCCATGTGGCAGCGTCGCAGATTACTGCGGACAAGGTTATATACACAATTAATTCGGATGGATACAGGCGATGTCTGTCGATTCGATAATCCGGGATGTTTTGAGACAGGGTTAATAAAGTCATATATTATTAGATTATTTGATTGGTTATTAAACAAATATAATAACTTATGTGCACATATCAATATACAAACAATATGTTGGGGATAATTTAATATTACTTCCTTTTTGATAGGATTTTAATGCGTTTGCCCTGGTAGCATGAAACCGGATTTTCCTGCCGTATCGCCGCCGTTTTACGCGGCTGTTTCCGGAAAAAGACGCACCGGGCGAGCGGCCGCTTCTTTCCAAACCGTATACTCACCTGCCGGAAACAGGCGGTTCCCGCACCTTATACGGTAGCCGGCTCTTCCTCGGAGAGCGTAAACTTCCAGGCGCACGAGCACGTAACATCCGTCAGGTCGGGGAAGCAACTCAACGCTTCGCACGTAAAACGGCTGTCGATGACCCGGGCGAAATACGTATGTTCGAGCAGTCCCACCGGCTTGCACGGATGGTAAGGCATCCCTTTCCGGGAGCGGGCGGTCTGCACGCGGCAATCGAGCACCCGGTAAACGAGCGTGTTCCCTTCCGGAACGATTTCGACGGTATGCTGGATGGCGTTCATCCGGAGCGAAAGCGCCTCGGCCAATCCTTCGATGCCGGCGTTGTCGGGAAGATGTAAAAACGTTTTGATGCGCCGCGCTTCCGACTCGGTATAGCGCCGCCACGCATTCGCGTCGTGCTCCACCGCTTCGTCCATCCCGCGCTTCCGCTCTACGGATTGGAACCAGGTACCGTCTAACGCCAACAGGTTTTTCGCATAGATATGGAGCAATTCTATCAACCGCTCCTTGGGTAAGTTTTCTATATTCATCTGAGTTCGAGTTTCGATGCAGGCTGCCGCCTGCGGGATTACCGGCAGCAAACGTACTTAAAAAATCCGTACCGGCCGAAAAAGCCGCGCTGCAAACCGGTATTTTTTCCCCGGGCGACACACCGGGACATTCCGGTTGGCGCATCCGGAATATTCTCGTATATTTGCCTGTGCGCCTTGTACACCCAGAGCGCCGGGCACGTCTTTACCGGCGGCCTGCCATACTAACCGCACCGGGGAAACCGGCTACCTGCTTCCCCCGGTTCATCCATACAGAAAAACGATGAAAACACCGATTGCCGCCTTCGCTTGCCTGGCCCTCGCAGCCGTACCGGTTGCCGCCGGGGAACGGGTGCAAAAGCCCAATGTAATTTACATTTATGCCGACGACATGGGAAAGGGCATGCTTTCGGCTTACGGACAAACCCGATTCACCACGCCGCATATCGATGCGCTTATCCGGAACGGAACGTCGTTCGAAAACGCGTACGGGTGCATGCTTTCCGCACCGGCACGGGCTTCCCTGCTGACGGGGTATCACGATTGCCGCCGGGATAAGTGGAAAATCACCCGGGGCGGCCGCTATGTGGTGGCGGCGGAAGATACGGTTGTTATCGCTTCCCGCGAAGCCGCTATCGACGCGGAAGATATACGGCTGCCGGCGCCCGACCTTTATTTACCGCAAGTATTTCGACAGGCGGGATACGTTACCGGACAGGTGGGCAAGCTCGAATGGGGGTTTACCGCCACCCGCAGGCAGATGCGGGAGCACGGCTGGGATTATTACTACGGCTACCTCGACCATGTGCGGTGCCACGGGTTTTATCCGCCGTTCCTTTTCGATAACGGCTCCATCGTGTTGCTGGAAGGCAATACGCGGCCCGACTGCGCGAAAACCGCCGAGCCGGAAACGCCCGAAGCGTACCGGGAGCGCTGGGATATGACGGGGAAGAGCCTCTATTCGGAAGACCGGTTCGTAGAAAAAGCCGCCGGGTTTATCCGCGCTCACCGGGACGAGCCGTTCTTCCTGTTCTATTCCACCCAATTGCCGCACGGGCCGGTTTCGGTGCCTGCCGTACATCCCGAGCTGGCGGCCAATCCGGACCTCACGCCCATCGAAAAGGAATACGGGTCGATGGTGAAACGGCTCGACGACTCCGTGGGGAAACTGCTCGACGAAGTAAAGGCGCTGGGTATCGCCGACCGGACGGTTTTTGTTTTTGCAGCCGACAACGGGCACGAGATTTATTACGCCCAAGAGGGGCGTTGCGAGAAACCGTACCGGGACCTGACGAACGGAGCGCTGTTCGACAATCTTACGCATAAGTATTACAGCGGACCGGCGGGGGATGTATTCGACGGAAACGCCGGACGGGCCGGACTGAAACGGAGCAATCTCGAAGGCGGCCTCCGCATCCCGCTGGTTTTTTACGGCGAAGGGTTGATTCCGAAAGGGGTGACTTGCCGGGAAACGGTTTCGAACTACGACTTTCTGCCGACTATGGCCGACTGGCTGGGGGTAGCGCTTCCGGTACGGAAAGACGGCACATCGTTGCTGCCGGCTTTACTGGAAGGGAAAAGCCTGGAGCCGCGCCACCTGGTATTCAGCTCTACGGAAGGGCCGGCCCTCGTGACGAGCGACGGGTGGAAGTTGCGCAGTTATGCAGCCGAACAGGTTTTCGAACTGTTCTATCTGCCCGACGACCCGCAGGAACGCATCGACCTGTCGGAGCAATTTCCCGAACGAACGGCCGCCCTCCGGGAACTCCTCCTGACCGCATGCGACGGCGATTTCCGGAACGGGCTGTACCGCTGACGGCATGGGAATGTTTTTCCGCCGCCCTACTTCATACGTCTGATAGAGGTTTCGGAAAGTACATAACAAAATATAAACACAGAGGCACGGAGACACAGAGAAGAGCAAAACAGAGCACACCCCTCACCTTCTGAACGACCGTTCCACCGCATGGAATAAAGCCGACCACTTCATATAAAACCCCGGGCCTCGGGCGAGGAGCGTGAAACAGACCGGCTGAAAGAAAGCGTGAAAAAAGCCACGCTGTTTGAGCTCCTGTAAGGAGCGAGTTCGGGGCTTTTAGCGAACGAAAGCCGGGATGTAGCGAAG
>DBGBSM010000152.1:0-3474 GCA_048468815.1 Parabacteroides sp. | reverse complement strand
TGACTATCATGTATTGTATCCTATTCCCCAGTCTATTATGAACGAAAATCCGAATCTGAAACAAAATCCGGGGTATGAACACTAATTGAGTACCGAAAGCCTGTTTTTTGTTTGGAACAAGCAGATAGAAAACAAGCTTTTTAAACAAAAAGAGATATGAGAAAAATGGTTTTATTGATCGGCTTCGCTTGCTTCATATTGCCTGCCTTTGCCGATTTTTATCTGGTTCGTGACCGGCAAGCCGCGGCTTTATGGTATGGCGGCCGGGAACCGGTCGTAAAAACGGCGATAGAGATGCTGATTTCCGATTCGCGCCTGGTTTGTAACCGGCCTTTTTCAGTAGCCGACCGGTTAAGCTCCCCGTGCATCGTGGTAGGAACGGTAGGAGAGGGGGCCGGTTTCGATGCGTTTCTATCCCGGAACAAGGTGGATGTTTCGGATATTGCCGGTAAATGGGAGGCTTTCAAAATCGAAACCGTATGTGTGGAAGGTAACGACTTTCTTTTGGTGACCGGAAGCGATCCGCGCGGAACGGCTTACGGTGTGCTCGAACTTTCGCGCAGGTTAGGTGTTTCGCCTTGGGTTTGGTGGGCGGATGTAGTGCCGGAAAAGCAGACGTACAGCGTATTCGGCTCCGGTGAAAAAATAGTACAGAGCCCGTCTGTTCAATACCGGGGTATCTTTTTGAATGACGAAGACTGGGGATTGATGCCGTGGAGCTCCAAAACCTTTGAGCCGAGCGCTCGCAAGGGAGCTATTGGCCCTGAAACTTATGCGAAGATATTCGAACTTTTGCTGCGTTTGCGTGCGAATCTTATCTGGCCGGCTATGCATGAATGTACGGTTCCTTTTTATTATGTGGAAGGAAACCGGGAGACGGCTGGTAAATACGGAATCGTAGTGGGCACTTCCCACTGCGAACCGTTGATGCGGAACAGTGCAGGAGAGTGGGATAACCGGAAGTACGGCTCTTATGATTACCGGGCCAACAAAAAGAATATACAGAATTACTGGGCGGAACGTTTGCAGGAAGTAAAGCATTCGGAAAACTTTTATACGATGGGGATACGGGGCGTACACGACGGACGTATGCTCGGCGTTAAAACCCTCGACGAGGAAACGGCTGTATTGGGAGAGGTGATTGCCGCCCAGCGGGAATTGCTGGCCGGCCATACCGGAAAAAACGTAACCACTCTTCCTCAGGCTTTCGTGCCTTATAAAGAAGTGCTGAAAGCTTATGATAACGGACTTCGTTTACCGGAAGATATTACCTTGGTGTGGTGCGACGACAATCACGGTTATATAACTCGTTTAAGTAATGAAGAGGAGCAAAAGCGTTCCGGGGGAAGCGGGGTGTATTACCATGTGTCTTATTGGGGAAAGCCGCACGATTATCTTTGGCTTGCTTCTACTCAGCCGGCTTTGATTTATAAGGAAATGAAAAGAGCCTGGGATTACCGGGCACGTAAATTGTGGGTGTTGAATGTAGGGGATATAAAACCGGCCGAGTATCCGATGGAGCTTTTTTTAGACATGGCCTGGGATATGAATTCCGTTACGCCCGGCTCTGTTTCCCGTCATTTGCATAACTGGCTGGCTACGAATCTGGGCGAGAAACATGCCGATTCGATAGCTTACGTAATGAATACGTATTATCGCCTGGCCGGTCAACGTAAACCGGAGCATTTGGGCTGGAACCGGGTGGAAGCTCCGAAGGAGCGTAGCGCCGTAACGGATACGGAACTGAATCCTTTTGCTTTTGGTGATGAAATAAAGAGGCGAATCGGAGCTTATGAGCATATCGAGGAGGCTTCTTCCCATATCTATAGCCGCTTGCCCGAGATAAAGAAAGATGCTTATTTCCAACTTGTCCATTATCCGGTGTGTGCCGCCGGCGCGATGAATAAAAAAATGTTGTATGCCCAGAAAGCGCGTATGTTGGGCGGGTACGATTTGCCAGCGGCAAACGAATATGCGGAGAAAGCCCGGTGTGCGTATGGAAAAATCGCCGCACTGACTTATACCTATAATAAAGAGATATCCGGAGGAAAATGGGAGAATATGATGGATATGAAACCACGTGGTCTACCGGTTTTCCGAGAACCGGTTTTACCACCGAAAATAACGGGTACCGATTCGGATGGGGTAATGGTATGGGTCGAAAATGATACGGTTCCGGAAGAACTGCAAGCGACGATGCGGTTGCCTTCGTTTACGAAGGGCCGGAAGGAGGCGTATACGGTTTCTTTCTTTTCCAAAGGAAAAAAACGGCCGGAAGTAGCGGTTCTGCATAAACCTGCCGGGTTCGATGTGCGGGGTGTTTCGACGGGATTGCTGTATGAAACCGGATTATCGGTAGGAATCGACAAAATAAATGCGGTTAAGCCGGGTATATACTCCATTGTGTTGCAAGTGAATAAAAAGCCGGTTACCGTGCAGTGCGTCGTTAAAGACGGGTTTCGGATACCGGAGGGAAAACACGCGGAAAAAAACAGCATGGTTGCGTTTAACGCCAGCGATTGTGAGAGAGAGTCGGCTGGGTATCAGGTTTTCGATGGATTGGGACACAGTGGATGTGCCGTAGGATTACAGGTGGCCGAACGGATAGCCGGACAGGCGCCTCATTTGGCTTACGAATTTTATACGGAGAGTACAGGCCCGGTACTTCTAAAGGTGGCTACCGTTCCTTCACATCCGGCTAACGGAGGTGAGTTGAGGTATGCTTGGGTGTTGGATAACCGGGAACCGGTAATTGTGTCGGTAAAAGCGGATTTCCTATCCGATAAATGGGCGGAAAATGTACTGCGGAATCAAACGTTGACTGTTTCGGCGCTTCGGATCGATAAGCCGGGAAAACATTTGCTCCGGTTGTATGCATTAGATGAGGAGCTCCACTTCGATCGGTTGATGTTCGAGTTTTCTGTGAATAGAAAAGCTTATTTTCTGCCGTAAAGGCATAAAAAAACAAGCGGCTACTGAATGAGTCGCTTGCTTTTTTATTTGCCGGATATTCCCGGTTCAGGTTTGTTGCCGGGTGCTTTTATTTCTGTTCAGAAAGGTTGTTAAGTAAAGCTCCGTACAATTCTTTCCTATTTATGCGTTATTTACAACGTGCCGGCCGGATGTTAAGTTTTTGCTATCAATCAATCGGCCGGGCCATGCGCGAATATCCTCTTTGTTATCGTTATCCGGTTATTCTTGAATTTTCAGCGTGTTGCTGGCTTTGAACCGAATCACTTTTTTTTGCGGAATCACCACCGCCTGTTTGGTCTGCGGGTTGAATCCGTTGCGTGACTGGCGCTCCCTGATCGAAAAAGTACCGAAGCCCAGGAGCGATACGTTTTCGCCCTTGGTAACGTTTTCAGCCACGGTTTGCAGCATCGTGTTGATACTCTTTTCAACAACACTTTTCGGAAGTTTGGTCTTGGTAGCAACTTCACTAATTAACTGTTTCTTGTTCATTGTGTGTATATT
>DBGBSM010000151.1:0-1736 GCA_048468815.1 Parabacteroides sp. | reverse complement strand
GTAAAAGAGTTGAGAAGCCGTCAGGCGTTCACCAAACCGTCGGTTGAAAAACGCAAACAACGGATTCACGCTATTTACGTACAGAAACTTCAGCAGGCAGAAGAATAAAACTTGCTTCTGTATTTGTTTTTCTGAATTCTTATTTCTACATTCGCCATATAAAGAATGTGTGGTGGAATGACGTGGGTCGAATCATTTTTACAATATCTTCGGTATGAGCGGAATTATTCCGCTTATACACTCGAAGCATATTCATTCGATTTGAAACAGTTCGAATCGTATGTAAATGAGGAGACGGGTACGTTCGATCCGGAGCAGGTGGATGCGGATTTAGTGAGGAACTGGATGGTATCCTTGCTCGAAGCGAAACTTTCGCCTGTATCGGTGAACCGGAAGTTAAGCTCTTTGAAGTCTTTTTTTAAGTTTCTTCTCAAACGGGAGGTCATAACTGTTAATCCGATGCGCCTGGTGGGCGGCCCCAAAACCAAAAAACCGCTTCCCTTTTTTATACGGGAAGCCGAAATGGATTCGGTGCTCGACGGCGATGGTTTCGGTAACGATTTCGAAGGTGTACGGGACCGGTTGATACTGGAATTGCTGTACGATACCGGCGTACGACGCTCGGAATTGTCGGGAATCAAAGACGCGGATATCGATTATGAGGCTTCGGTATTGAGAGTTACCGGAAAACGTAATAAGCAACGGCTTATACCGTTTGCCGGCCGGCTGCAAAACCTGATGCTCGCTTATACGGCGGTACGGGATAAAGAAGTCGGTTCGCCGGAGGGTTGGTTTTTCGTTCGTAAAAAAGACGGAGCCCAGTTACCGCCGGGTACGGTGTACAACATCGTGCATAAACGACTTTCCGAACTTACGGGGCTTTCGAAACGAAGCCCGCACGTATTGCGCCATTCTTTTGCAACGAGTATGCTGAACAACGGAGCGGAACTGAATGCTGTGAAAGAATTGTTAGGTCACAGCAGCCTGGCTTCCACCAGCGTTTACACACATACTACCTTTGAGGAATTAAAAAAAGTGTATCATGCTCATCCGAGAGCGAAAAAAGAGGAGGTTATTATGGAAATTAGAATTCATGCTATCCATTTCGACGCAACAGAGAACCTGCAGGCGTTTATCCGTAGAAAAGTAGCGAAACTGGAACAGTATTTCGACGGAATCCTGGCTGCCGATGTTACCCTGAAGGTGGTAAAGCCCGAAACGGCACAAAATAAAGAAGCATCCGTTAAACTTTCTATTAAGAACGGCGAGTGTTTTGCCGAGAAGATATGTAACACTTTTGAGGAGGCGATCGACTTGGATGTGGAAGCGTTGGAAAAGCAGTTGATTAAATTCAAGGAAAAAATCAGAGCGAAATAAAAAAAGTACCGGATAAATTTGGTATGTAAGAAATAATAGCTAAATTTGCAGCCGTTTCGCCGAGGAAGCGAAACGGCTTTTTCAAGCCGACGTATTGATAAAAAGGGGCAGTTACCAGAGTGGCCAAATGGGGCTGACTGTAACTCAGCTGGCTTTCGCCTTCGGTGGTTCGAATCCATCACTGCCCACATGTAAGAACGCTTTCCTTTTTTTAGGAAAAGCACAAGCGGAAATAGCTCAGTTGATAGAGCATTAGCCTTCCAAGCTGAGGGTCGCGGGTTTGAGTCCCGTTTTCCGCTCAATTTGCCAATGTAGCTCAGCGGTAGAGCACTTCCTTGGTAAGGAAGAGGTCCCGGGTT
>DBGBSM010000150.1:0-17019 GCA_048468815.1 Parabacteroides sp. | reverse complement strand
TATGTGTTCCGTTTTAAAAGTTAATACATTGAATCTGCGAATTGATTCTTAGTTCATTGAAGCAAAGATAGTATTTGTAGCCAAATGTACCGGCATTATTCCAAATTTATTACCTTTGCACCGTCTTAAAAAACTAAAATTGCAGAAAATATGAAAGCGTATGTATTTCCGGGACAAGGTGCCCAGTTTGTCGGAATGGGAAAAGACCTTTACGAAAACGATGCAACGGCGAAAGCCTTGTTCGAAAAGGCCAACGACATTCTCGGTTTCCGTATTACCGACCTGATGTTCGCAGGCACGGACGAAGACCTGAGACAAACCAAAGTAACCCAGCCCGCTATTTTCTTACACTCCGTCATATTAGCCAAAACGATGGGCGAACGTTTCCGGCCCGACATGGTGGCAGGCCACTCGTTAGGCGAGTTTTCCGCCCTGGTGGCTGCCGGCGCCTTATCGTTCGAAGACGGGCTGGTACTGGTATCCAAGCGTGCACAGGCTATGCAGAAAGCATGCGAGGCCACCCCTTCCACCATGGCCGCCGTACTGGCTCTTCCCGATGAAAAAGTAGAAGAAATATGCGCCGGGATAACCGACGAGGTCGTGGTTCCGGCCAATTACAACTGTCCGGGGCAAATCGTAATTTCGGGCTCCGTTCCCGGTATCGACCGAGCGTGCGAGCTGCTATTGGCCGCCGGCGCCAAAAGAGCGTTGAAGCTGAAAGTAGGTGGCGCTTTCCACTCGCCGTTGATGGAACCCGCCCGTGCGGAGCTGGCCGAAGCGATCGATTCCACCTCGTTCAACCGTCCTGTTTGCCCGGTTTACCAGAATGTAAACGCCCAGCCGCAAACCGACCCCGAAACCATCCAGCAAAACCTGATTGCCCAACTTACGGCTCCTGTACGCTGGACGCAATCGGTTATCAACATGATTGCCGGCGGTGCCGACAGTTTCACCGAAGTAGGTCCCGGCGCCGTATTGCAGGGATTGGTTAAAAAAGTGAATAAAGAAATCGCTACGGAAGGAATTCAATAAGCTCCCGGTTTGCCCGGCAGAGCCGGAATAACCGGATAGAAAGGCACGGTGCCACAGCGTTTTAGCCCGTTTGGGGAATATGCCGTGGCGCCGTGCCTTCGTTTTTCTGCCAGCTGCGCCGGATTACTGCGGTTGTACGGAAAGCTGCTCCGGCTGGGAAAACAGAAAACTCCTTTTGTTTTTTCCTTTTCTTGCTTAGAAAGAAATTCGTTATTCGTATAAAAAAGATCGTCCGACCCGGGAGTTTCACCCGTCCGACCCGGGGCGACCACTCGTCCGACCCAGGTTAACCACTCGTCCGACCCGGGTCGGACGATCTTTTTTCCGGCAAGAAACAGAATTTATCTACCGGGAAAATCGGAATTTTCCCGGTAGGATTCCTGATAACGTACCGGCCGGCGGCGCGAACCGGCCGGCGACTCCCGGAACTATCGCGCAGCCGCACAAAAAAAATCGCGGAAACACAACCGGAGCCGTGTTCCCGCGATTTTCGTATCGCTGTGTTTGCGGGGAGTTATTTGGCGTAGCTTACCGCCCGGGTTTCCCGGATAACGGTAATCTTTACCTGCCCCGGATAAGTCATTTCATCCTGGATTTTCTTGGCGATCTCGTTCGAGAGGTTCTCGGTGGCCGCATCGTCGATTTTGTCGGCCCCTACGATTACGCGCAATTCGCGGCCCGCCTGGATGGCGTAGGTTTTCACAACGCCCGGATACGATAACGCCAGTTGCTCCAGGTCGTTCAACCGTTTGATGTAGGCTTCCACGATTTCGCGGCGCGCTCCCGGACGGGCGCCCGAAATGGCGTCGCATACCTGGACGATAGGCGCCAGCAGGCTCGACATTTCCACTTCATCGTGGTGCGCTCCCACCGCATTGCAAATGTCCGGTTTTTCCTTGTATTTTTCGCAGAGCTTCATACCCAGGATGGCGTGCGGTAATTCCGGTTCGTCGTCGGGTACCTTGCCTATATCGTGGAGCAAGCCGGCTCGGCGCGCTTTTTTCGGGTTCAATCCCAGTTCGGATGCCATTACCGCGCAGAGGTTCGCGGTTTCGCGTGCGTGCTGCAATAAGTTTTGTCCGTACGAAGAGCGGTATTTCATCTTCCCGATCATCCGGATGAGTTCGGGATGCAAGCCGTGCACACCCAGGTCGATTACCGTGCGCTTGCCGGTTTCGATTACTTCTTCTTCCACCTGTTTGCGCACTTTGGCCACCACTTCCTCGATACGCGCCGGATGGATACGGCCGTCCTGAACCAGTTGGTGCAAGGCTAAGCGGGCGATTTCGCGGCGAATCGGGTCGAAGCCCGACAACACGATGGCTTCGGGCGTGTCGTCTACCACGATTTCGATGCCGGTAGCGGCTTCGAGCGCCCGGATGTTCCGGCCTTCGCGGCCGATGATGCGTCCTTTTATTTCGTCCGACTCGATGTGGAATACCGTAATCGAGTTCTCGATGGCCGTTTCGGTGGCCACCCGTTGTATCGACTGTACGATGATTTTCTTCGCTTCCTTGTTGGCCGTCATTTTCGCTTCTTCCACGATTTCGTTGATATACGAAACGGCTTCCGACTTGGCTTCGTCTTTCAGCGATTCGATGAGGCGCTCTTTCGCATCCTCGGCCGACAGCCCCGAAATGGTTTCCAGCTGCTCGATTTCTCGCCGGTGGAGCTTTTCCAGGTCTTGCTTCTTTTTATCCACCAGCTCCAGTTGCGTGTCGAGGTTTTCCTTGATCGCATCTACTTCTGTTCTTTTGCGCTGCAATTCGTCCTGTTTCTGGTTGATGGTAAGCTCGCGCTGTTTCAACTTGGTTTCCACCGCCTGTATTTTTGCGTTCCGGGCCGAAACCTGTTTTTCCAGGTCGGCTTTCAGGTGCAGAAACTTTTCTTTTACTTCGAGCAGTTTGTTCTTTTTGATTACTTCCGCTTCTTTCTCGGCCTCCGCCAACACGGATTCGTATCTCGATTTGAGCACGAACCGCATCCCCAGCCAGGTAAGTATGCCTCCCAGCAGAAAGGTGCCGATTGCTATGATAATATCCATTCCCATTTAACTGATAATTTATTTCGTTTATATACAAAAAAAGCACTACAATCTACGGCGCGGGCCATACATAGCAGTGCGGAAATTCTTCCTGTCAATATATGTGTATACTCTTTATTTTGTTTCCAGGTATTCCTTTAATGTATCATTAAGGGCATCGATCCTTTCCACAAACGGACTTACATCGTTCTTGTTTTCCAATCGCAGGTTATCTACCGACAATTGAAGTGCAACCATGGCTAACAAATCTTTCATATCGACCTTCGAAGCCGAAAAATGCTCCCGGTACCGATTTATCTTTTCCCGTATCTGTTTGGCCGCGGCTCGTGTCAACTCTTCGTCCTTCCGGTTAATCGTCAACGCGTAGTCCTTTCCGGCTATTTCCACATGTATTACAAACTTATCGTCCATTACAATCTATTCGTTTAAGAGTGCAATGCACTTATCTACTTCCCGCACTAATCTGGCCAGCCGTTGCTGCGCTTCTTTCACATCTCCTTCGCTTACCGACAAGATGCGCGCAGCCAACAAGTTGTCGTATCCGGCGTTCAATTCTTCCACCATGCGTTTCAGCCGGTCTATCTCCGAAGTCTTTTCCTCCAACGTTTCCCTTAATCCGGCATTTTCTTCTTTCAGCCGGTTGCAGAAAGACATTAAATCCCCGATTCTGACTTCGAATGCAGCCAACAAATTTTCATGATTTTCCGTCATCTCACGCCAAATTCTACACAAAAGTAGAGATTACAGATGAATTACGCAACAGTAGGTTAAATTATTTTCCTGCCGGCAGCCTTTCGGACATAAATAAAAAGGCCGTCCAATCATCGTTGAACAGCCTCGTTTGTCTTTACGGTTTACAGCCCCGTTTTACAAAAGCGCAACAAACAGTTCGCCATCTACTTCTTCAAAAGCAACTTTGCCTTCTTTGGCCAACCAGCCGAAAGCAGCATATAAGTCTTTATCGACCAGTTTCGTTGCTTTTTTTACTTGTTTTACGTTCATTTTGCCGCCTTCGTTCAATGCCTTCCATACTAAGCCGGCGTTCGTTCCAATCTTTGAAATCATTTTCTTTTTGATTTAATGAGGGCTTGAAATCAGCGCCCTACGGTTATATTTCCGGTGCAAAAGTAAGTAATTACCAAGAAAAGGAAAATTTTTTCTATGTTTTTTAGCATAAAAACGGTCATGTTTTATAGATTCGAAACAGAATTAATCTTTATTTAATGCAAAATCGGTCGTTTTTCCTTTTTCTATTCGTTGGCAAGTCAGTGCATGCGCTGAAACATACTTCTTTAATAAGGCTGCGGCGAACGTAATCGCCTCTTCGAGACCGTCGGCTCCGGAATAGGCATTTATAATCATTAACAGCTGCGTGGTATCGAGCCCTATTTTAGTACGTTCTTCATCGCTGGTGGGCGTGCCGATGCCGGAAATCGCATCCCGGTATACCGGAAGCCCGGCTATGTTCAGTTCGCCCCGGCCGATACCCCGGGAAGTTTCGCCCTCGGTTCCGATTCCCAGTACCAGCTCGCCCTGTATTTTGTCTTCGTCGAAGCCGCCGATGGAATAGCCGGTATGCAGGGAAACGAGGTTGATGAGGTCGACCGCCGTGTTCACTTTGTACAGCGGAAGCCCGCGTACGATGCGCCTGCACAGCGATTCGGCCGCCGGACGGTAACGGTTCGGATCTTTGCCGGTAGCTTTGTACGCTTCGCGGGTACACCTTATAGCCGGGCGTTTGTTGATATCTTCTATCCGGTAGCGTGAACGGAAACCGGCGGCGAATGTTTCGATTTCTTCCCAAAGCCGTTCGTCGGGCAGGCTGTTTACGATGGAGGCGGAGAGAACGCCTATCTGCAAATCCGGACAGGCGGCTTTTATTTTTTCGGAAACGGTGATTTTTTTCATTTTACCGGTGGGGATAAACGGTTCATAACGATGCCCGAAACCATGCGTCCGCAAGCGAATCCCTGTCGGCGGGCCGAAAAGAAATCGGCGTCCTGCTCGTAAGTACAGGCGATGTGCCGGGTGATATTTCCGGGCGGTAAGCCGGTCTGTAGCAGTTGTTGCCGGTTCGCTTCCGCCACGTCTGCGTAATAGCGGTCCGGCGAAGCAGGGTCGCGACGGGCTATTTTTTCTAAGGCGATTCCGGTTTTTTCCAGCGCTTCCGCCACTTCGGAGCCTACCTGATAGCGGCGTGCCGAAATAGAGGGGAAAATAAAGGCGCGGAGGGTGGCGTACGAACAGCCGTAGCCGGCAACCATTTCTGCTGCTACCCGGCTGGCGATGCCCCTGGCTGTTCCGCGCCAGCCTGCATGGGCGGCGGCGATTACCCGGTTCGACGGGTCGTAGAATACCACGGGTGTACAGTCGGCCGTGGTAACGCCCAGGGCGATGCCGGGGCAGTCGGTTATCAAGGCGTCGTAGCCTTGTTCGCATGTTTCGCTCCGTATACCGGCCGGCAGGCTCAGAAAAGCCGCATCGATTCGGAGAATTTTGTCTTCGTGTATTTGCCGGGGGATAAATAACCGTTCGGGCGGTATGTCTAACTCGCGGCATAATAGAACCCGGTTGGAGGCTACCTTTTCCGGGTCGTCGCCGCAAAAGGCGCCTAAGTTAAACGAGGCGTATTCGCCGGTACTGCATCCGCCGTGCCGGGTAGTGGTAAAACAGGTAAATTCGCAGGCGTCCGTCCGGTGTTTCCAGGTAACGACAGGTACGCCGGAAATAGCTCTTTTCATTCCGTTTCTTCTTCGTCCCAATCGTATTCCTCGTCGTCCAGTTCGTCGATGTCGGCCTCGGGAATGGCGATTTCTTCGTCGTCGTCAAACGAGACGGTGCTTAAATCCAAATCTTTGTGTACGATTCGTTCCGCCTCGTGGAACGTTTCTTTGTTCAATTCGTCCCAAAGGAGGTCTTTCAGCCGGGTGATTCCCTGGCCGGTAACCGACGAGATAAATACGTACGGTATCTCGGGCAGGTCTTCCGACAGGGCGGCTATCAGTTCGTCGTCGAGCATGTCGCTTTTGGTGATGGCCAATACCCGCCGTTTTTCCAGCAACTCGGGGTTGTATTTGATTAACTCGTTGAGCAGCACTTCGTATTCTTTCCGGATGTCGGGCGAGTCGGCCGGCACCATGAACAGCAGCAACGAGTTCCGCTCGATATGCCGCAGGAAACGCAAGCCCAGCCCTTTCCCTTCGCTGGCTCCTTCGATAATACCCGGAATGTCGGCCATGACGAACGAGCGATTGTCGCGGTAGCTTACGATACCCAAGTTCGGTTCGAGCGTGGTGAACGGATAATTCGCTATTTTAGGCTTGGCGGCCGATACCACCGAGAGCAACGTGGATTTCCCGGCATTGGGGAATCCCACCAGCCCGACGTCGGCCAGCAATTTCAACTGGAGGATAACCATCCGTTCCTGGTACGGCTCTCCCGGCTGGGCATAGCGGGGCGCCTGGTTGGTGGCGGTCTTGAAATGGGTGTTGCCCAGTCCGCCGCGTCCGCCTTTCAGCAACAATACTTTCTCGCCGTCGCGGGTAACGTCGCACAGGAATTCGCCGGTTTCCGCATCGTATACCACCGTGCCGCAAGGCACTTCGATGATGCGGTCTTCGCCGTCTTTACCCGAACTGCGTTTCGCCCCGCCGCTTCCGCCGGACGTAGCCAGTACATGCCGCTCGAATTTCAGGTGTAGCAGCGTCCAGTAATTCCGGTTGGCACGCAGATAAATATCGCCTCCTCGCCCTCCGTCGCCCCCGTCGGGCCCTCCTTTCGGAATGTATTTTTCACGACGGAAATGGGCCGAGCCCCGGCCGCCTTTACCCGAGCGGCAATAGATTTTCACATAATCCACAAAGTTTGATTCAGCCATTATTCTGTAGGTGTTAACCGGTTAATCGATAAGGTACGGAAGCGCGGACCGGTTACCGGACGCATTCTCTGCGGATAGCGTCCGTAATCCGGGCTTCCGTGCCGGAGTATTATTTTTCAAACAACCTTTCGCGAGCGAAAGTTCTTTATTTTACGCAGTTAATCGCATCGCATACCCGGCCGAAAATTTCTTCCACCGTTCCCATGCCGTGCACGGCCGTATGCTTGTTTTCGGTGATGTAATATTCTTTTAACGGGGAGGTTTGGTTGTGGTATACTTCGAGGCGCGATTGGATGGTTTCGAGGTTGTCGTCGGAGCGGCCCGAGATTTCCCCGCGTTTCAGCAGCCGTTGGATGAGTTCCGCTTCTTCCACTTCGAGGTTCAGCATCACCGAAACGTCGGTGCCGCGCTCGTTCAGCATCTTTTTCAATGCCTTGGCCTGCGGGATGGTGCGGGGGAAACCGTCGAAGATAACCCCTTTCGAATCGGCCTTGCTGTCTAATACTTTCGCCAGCATGTCGATAATCAGCTCGTCGGGAACCAACTGCCCTTTCGAGATATATCCTTCGGCTATTTTACCCAGTTCGGTTTGCGCTTTGATTTCGGCGCGCAATACGTCGCCCGTCGAAATGTGATCCAATCCGTATTCTTTGATAATCAGTTCGCTTTGTGTTCCTTTACCTGAGCCGGGAGCACCAAAAATTACAATGTTCAACATTTTATTCGTTAGTTAAATTAATAGAGGCGGTTCGTATCTTTACGGAGCGATTTTGTAAATATCCCGTAAAGCCCGGCCGAGGCCGTCGTAATCCATTCCGTAACCGATAACGAAATCGTTCGGAATGCGCATGCCTACGTAATCGGGCTCCAGTTCGCAGGTCAGCGCATCGGGTTTTAACAATAAAGCGGCCAGCTTCACGCCGGCAACTCCCTGGCTGTGCAACCGGTTTATGAGCGTATGCAGCGTAAAGCCGCTGTCGATTACGTCTTCCACCAATACGAGCGTACGTCCTTTCACGTCGGCTTGTATCGGCAGGATTTCCTGTAAAACGGCCGAAGAACGGGTGCCGGTGTACGAAGCGTACCGGGCGAAAACGATTTCCCAGTCGTTGTTTATTTCTTTCAGTAAATCGGAAGCGAACATAAAAGCGCCGTTCAGGATGCAGACGAAGAGGGGATTGCAGCCTTCCAGGTCGGCTTTCAGCCGGGCGGCCATCGTGCGAACCGCCTCCCGGATATGTGTTTCCGGGATATACAGCTCGAATTCCTTGTCTTTTAACCGGATGCGGTTCATACTTTTTCTGCGTGTTTTTGTAGCGGGAACAAAGGTACAACTTTTTCGGAGCTCTACAAAAGAAACGCGGCAACTTGCATATAAGCCTCATTATAGCTAAGTTTGCATACGAAAAAACAAAAGAGCCTGAAGCATATGATAAAAATATTCGCCACCGAAAAGGTGAAAGACCTCGACCAGTATACCATCAAGCACGAGCCGGTAAGCTCGCCCGACCTGGTGGAACGGGCGGCTACCGTATTTATCCATGAGTTTTGCCGCCGGTATTCCAAGCAAACCCGTATCGTTATCTTTGCCGGACAGGGAAATAACGGCGCCGATGCGTTGGCGGTAGCCCGGCTGCTGATGGACGAAGGGTACCGGGTGGAAACCGTTCTGTTCAATCCGGGCGGGCATCTTTCGTACGACTGCCAGTTGAACAAGGAGCGTTTGCTCACGATGGAGAACGCCGATTTCACGGAAGTGAAAGACAATTTCGTGCCGCCCGAGTTAGGTGCGTACGACGTGGTAATCGACGGCCTGTTCGGTTCGGGCATCAACCGGCCGCTTACCGGAGGGTTCGCCGCCGTGGTTCATTACCTCAACCAGTCGGAGGCTACTGTCGTTTCCATCGATATTCCTTCCGGTTTGTTCGGCGAAGATAACCGGCAAAACGACCCCGACGCCATCGTGCGGGCCGACGTTACGCTTACGTTCCAGTTCCCGAAGTTGGCTTTCCTGCTGCCGGAGAACGGAAAATACGTGGGCGAGTGGAAAGTGCTCGATATCGGCTTGCACCCCGACATCATCGAAGAAACGCCTACTCCGTATTACTTCGTGCAAGAAGAAGAGGTGGCCTCGGTATTCGAGCCGAGAAACCGGTTCGCGCATAAAGGGAGTTTCGGGCATGCGTTGCTGATTGCCGGAAGCAAGGGGAAAATGGGAGCGGCTTTGTTGGCGGCCAAAGCCTGTATGCGAAGCGGGGTAGGGCTGCTTACCGCCCATATTCCCGCCCGGGGAGAACTGGCTTTTCAGGTGGCGTTGCCCGAAGCGTTGCTTAGCTTCGATTCGAATAAAGAGTTTTTTTCCGTGTTGCCCGACGTAAGCGCTTATACGGCGATCGGAATCGGTCCCGGGTTGGGGCAACATATGGAAAGTGTCGCTGCGCTGGAGCGGTTGTTATCGGCCGGTTCGCGCCCCCTCGTCATCGATGCCGACGCTTTGAACCTGTTGGCATCCAACCACGACCTGATTCAACGGGTACCGCCCCGCAGTATCCTTACGCCGCATCCGAAGGAGTTCGACCGGCTGGCCGGCGAAAGCGCTTCGGGATACGAGCGCCTGTTAAAAGCGCAATCGTTTGCTGCCGCCCATCAGGTATGCGTGGTATTGAAAGGCGCTTATACGGCGGTATGTACCCCCGAAGGAAACGTATATTTCAACAGTACGGGCAATCCGGGAATGGCCACGGCCGGCAGCGGCGACGTGCTTACGGGGATTATCCTCGGATTGCTGGCGCAGGGGCATGAGCCGGAAACGGCGGCGGTAACGGGCGTTTTCCTGCACGGGGTGGCCGGCGACCTGGCCGCGGTGTATCGCTCGGAAGAAAGCATGCTGGCCGGTGACATTGCCGAAATGCTGGGCAAGGCGTTCAAGCAGACCCGTAATTTTTAGATGCCGATATTCCGGGGAGGGGTCTGAAACGCACGGGTATGTCAACGGAAAAAGAACGTGTGCCGTAAGTCGATAGTTAGAGAATGAACGCGGAGGCACGGAAACACAGCGTAGTTTATGAGTATGTTAAACTCTCTGTGTTTCCGTGCCTCTGTGTCCGATTTCCTTTTGTTGCGTCTCCTTGGATGTTTTAACAGCCTTTTTTCGGGAAATATCGTGGAGATACCGATTTTTTGGATATATTTGTCACGAGCCGTTTTAAGAATTAAACAACCAAACAAAATAATCGCATGAAACACATTCCTCTTTTCGTATGCGCTTGCCTGTTAGCTGTTTCCTGTACTTCGCAGCCCAAGCAGGAACCTGTTCCCGAGTATGCCAATTATGTAAATCCTTTTATCGGTACCGATTTTACCGGAAACACCTATCCCGGCGCCTCCGTGCCCTTCGGGATGGTGCAACTGAGTCCCGATAACGGGTTGCCGGGCTGGGACCGGATCGCCGGATACTTCTATCCCGACAGTACGATTGCCGGATTCAGCCATACGCACCTTACCGGTACCGGCGCCGGCGATTTGTACGACGTAATTTTTATGCCGGTAACCAATCCGTATAAAGAGGCCGAGGCTCCCCTGGGCATTTATTCTTCGTTTTCGCACGAGAACGAAGAAGCGTCCGCCGGATATTACCGGGTGTTGTTGTCGGATTATAACATCAACGTAGAGCTTACGGCCACCGAGCGTTGCGGTATCCAGCGGTATACTTTCCCGAAGGCCGACGCCTCCGTATTCGTAAACCTGAAGAAAGCCCTGAACTGGGATTTTACCAAAGACTCGTACCTGGAAGTAGTCGACTCGGTAACGATTCGCGGCTACCGGATGTCGGAAGGGTGGGCGCCCGACCAGCGTTTGTATTTCGCATCCCGCTTTTCCAAGCCGTTCAAGGGATATGCGCTGGATACTACCGCCATCTATCAAAATAAAGAGCGGAGCGGCGTGGCTTATGTGGGCCGTTTCGATTTCGATACGGCCGAAGGGGAGCAGGTCGTAGTGTGTACCGCTATCTCGGGCGTCAGCATCGAAGGGGCGGAAAAGAACCTGCAAGCCGAAGCGAAAGGTTTTGATTTCGATGCGTACCGAGCCGCCGCCACGGCCGATTGGAACAAGGAATTGGCGAAAATAGAAGTGAAAGGCGGCACGTTCGACGACCGGGTGAACTTTTACACCGCCCTGTACCATACCATGCTGGCGCCTACTATTTTCAGCGACATCGACGGGCAGTACTTCGGCCCGGACAAAAAGATACACCGAACCGACGGTTGGACCAATTACTCCACTTTTTCGCTTTGGGATACGTACCGCGCCGCGCATCCGCTCTTTACGTATACCCAGCCGGAACGGGTGAACGACATGGTGAAATCGTTCCTGGCATTTTACGACCAGAACGGGCGGCTGCCGGTATGGAACCTGTACGGCAACGAAACGGATATGATGATCGGGTATCACTCGGTACCGGTAATCGTAGACGCTTACCTGAAGGGCATCGGTGATTTCGACCCGGAAAAGGCGCTGGCTGCTTGCGTCGCCACGGCCAATATCGACGATTACCGCGGAATCGGGTTGTATAAAAAGTACGGTTATGTACCGTATAACCTCGAAAAAGAGTCGGTTTCGAAAACGCTCGAGTATGCCTACGACGATTATTGCATCGCCTTGATGGCCGAAAAGATGGGAAAGAAAGAAGTGGCCGACGAGTTTTTTGCGCGCTCGAAGAATTACCGGAACCAGTATAATCCGGAAACTTCCTTTATGCAGCCGCGCGACGACAAGGGGAACTGGATAGAAGGCTTCGATGCGAAAGACTATACTACCCATATCACGGAAAGCAACGGGTGGCAGTATTTCTGGTACGTACCGCAAAACATCGACGACTTAATCGCTCTTACCGGCGGTAAAGAACGGTTTACCCAGAAGCTCGACAGCATGTTTACGTACCATCCGCACGAGGGCGACGAGCTGCCTATTTTCAGTACCGGCATGATCGGGCAATACGCGCACGGCAACGAGCCGAGCCATCATGTGATTTACTTATATAATAAGGTAGGGCAGCCGTGGAAAACCCAGCAATATGCAGCCGAAGTGATGCAGGAATTGTACCGGAACGAGCCGGCGGGCTTGTGCGGAAACGAGGATTGCGGACAAATGTCGGCCTGGTACGTGATGAGCGCCATGGGTTTTTATCCGGTCGACCCGGTAAGCCAAATGTACGAAATCGGTACGCCGTTGTTTACGGAGGTGAAGATGCACCTGGCGAACGGCAAAGTATTTACCGTGCTGGCGCCGAAGGCTTCGCGGCAGAATATGTATGTACAGTCGGTAAAAGTGAACGGCGAGCCGTACCGGAAGTCGTATTTTACTCACGAGCAGATTATGAGCGGGGCCACGGTCGAGTTCGAAATGGGCGACCGGCCCGGGCCGGTTTGGTATGAATAACGCTTTCATCCGCATGCAAAAGCCGGTTATCGGGGGGACGCCCTTACGATAACCGGCTTTGGTGTGTTCGGTTCCCTTATTTCCGGGGGCGGATATCCAGCTTCACCGGTTTAATCATGTTTTCCGGGCTCAGGATGGTATCCAGTTCCTCTTTCGTAAGAACGCCGTGATCTAAAACCAGTTGGTAAACGCTTTTTCCCGTTTCCAACGCTTCTTTGGCGATCTTGGTCGAGTTTTTGTATCCGATTATCGGATTGAGCGCCGTTACCACCCCGATACTGTTGTATACCTCTTCGCGGCAACGATCCGGGTTGGCCACGATGCCGTCTACACACAACGTACGCAACGTATCGAACCCGTTGCCCAGCAATTCGGCCGATTCGAAGCAACACTGTACCATAACCGGTTCCATCGCGTTCAGTTCCATTTGCGCCGCTTCGCCGGCCATCGTTACGCATAACTCGTTCCCGATCACTTTGTAAGCGATCTGGTTCATCACTTCGGGAATCACCGGATTTACCTTGCCCGGCATAATCGACGAGCCCGGTTGCATGGCCGGCAGGTTGAATTCGCCCAGGCCGCATCGCGGTCCGCTGGCCAGTAAACGCAAGTCGTTGC
Source organism: Parabacteroides sp. (assembly GCA_048468815.1). GTDB lineage: Bacteria > Bacteroidota > Bacteroidia > Bacteroidales > Tannerellaceae > Parabacteroides_B. The sequence goes on along the minus strand of DBGBSM010000150.1, from coordinate 4,009 downwards.
ATATCTTGTTCATTTTTACCGCCACCCGCTTCATGGCCGAAGCGTATCCCACCAGGCACGACGTATCCGAAGTAGCGCCTACCAGGTCGTTTGCCAGGCGGATGTCCCATCCGGTAATCTCGCGTAAGGCTTCGATGCACTTTTCCGCGTAGCCCGGTTCGGCACAAATACCCGTACCGATAGCAGTGGCCCCCATATTCACCGTCAGGAAATCGGCGGCCGCGTAGTCGAGGTGGGCGATTTCGTCTTCCAGGATACTCGCGAATCCGTTAAACGTTTGTCCCAGCGTCATCGGTACTGCATCCTCGAGTTGCGTACGCCCCATTTTGATGATTTGCGAAAATTCTTCCCCCTTTTTCCGGAACGAAGCGATGAGCGCTTCCAGCCGCGGAACCAGTTGCAGGTGCTTGAAGTACATGCCGATGTGAATGGCCGTAGGATAGGCGTCGTTCGTGGATTGCGAGCAGTTTACATGGTCGTTGGGCGAGCAATGCGCGTATTCGCCCCGTTCGTATCCCATGATTTCGAGCGCCCGGTTGGCAATCACCTCGTTGGCGTTCATGTTGGTCGTAGTGCCGGCGCCCCCCTGAATCATGTCGATGGGGAATTGTTCGTGATGCAGCCCCTCCATGATTTCGCGGCAAGCCTGCGTAATGGCGTCGTGCTGTTTCTCCGTAATCAGCCCCAACCGGTAGTTGGCCTGTGCCGCCGCCATTTTAGTGATGGCCAATCCTTTGATAAGCAACGGATATTCGCTCAGGTGAAATTTGCTGATAGCGAAATTCTCTATTCCCCGCAGGGTTTGAACGCCGTATAACGCTTCGGCGGGAATTTCGCGGGCACCGATCAAATCGCTCTCGGTGCGTGTTTTGCCGGATAAGTTTGTTTCCATAAGATATATGTATTTAAAGGATGAATCGTTTCAGGCCGCTACCTCGGCAAGTCGGACGGAATCGTTACCTCGCCTATCAGCGAGCAGTTCAGGTGTTCCCGGATTTCCGGCAAGCTGAGCCCGTGCCCCAGCAAGAACATCAGCTTGGTAACGGCACACTCGGTGGTGCTGTCGAATCCGCTGATAACACCCGCCTCCAGTAACCGGCGGCCGGTTTCGTACCGGTGCATTTCCACGTTTCCCGCCTGGCATTGGGTTACGTTCATTATTACGATGCCCCGGTTTACGGCCTCTTTCACCTGGTCGATAAACCAGCTTTCCGACGGTGCGTTCCCGCTGCCGAACGTTTCCATTACCACCCCTTTCAATTCCGGGATATGCAGAATGCTTTCCACTACCTGCGGCGAGATGCCCGGGAACAGTTTCAGGATAGCCACGTTCCGGTCGAGCAGGTAATGCGGCTTCAACGGCCTGCGCGATACCGCCTGGTAAATAGCGCCCCGGTCGTATTTGATGGAGATGCCCGCTTGCCCTAACAACGGATAATTGTACGAGTAGAACGCCTTGAAGTTATCGGCGTTCGTCTTGGTGGTGCGGTTTCCGCGCAGCAGGTTATTTTCGAAGAAGATGCATACTTCCGGTACCACCGGCTGTCCGTTTTCTTTGGCCGCCGCTATCTCGATAGCCGTAATGAGGTTTTCTTTTCCGTCGGTACGCAACACGCCGATAGGTAACTGGGAGCCGGTAAGGATAACCGGTTTGCCCAGGTTTTCGAGCATGAAACTCAGCGCCGAGGCTGTAAAAGCCATCGTGTCGGTGCCGTGCAGGATAACGAACCCGTCGTACGAATGGTAATTTTCCGCAATCAGCCGGACGATTTTCATCCACGAATCGGGCCCCATATCCGACGAATCCATCGGCGGGTCGAACTGTTCGCACGCGATATGGCATCCCAATTCCTTCAGCTCGGGTATGCGTTTTTGGAGGTGCCGGAAATCGAACGCCTCCAGGGCGCCGGTTTCCGGGTTTTCTATCATGCCGATCGTGCCTCCGGTATATATCAATAAAATAGAAGCGTTCTTCTCTTGCGGGCTCATTTGCTTAGTCGTTGTTTTTACGTGGCAAAGGTATTTATTGTCATTTTGAAATCAAAATATCTCAATCGGTATTTAAAATATATTTACCTATCGGATATTTTTGTGTGTTTCCGGGTGTGATTCTGTCTTTTGGTAAGCTGTTGCCAGGAGTAAAAGAACGGTTCGGGAAAAAGCGTTCGGGCCGGGATGCACGCTTACGTGCCCTTCGGCCGCCCGTTGCCGCGACACTTTTCCGGCGGACGGGTACGGAGGCGGAAAAGAAGAGCGGTTCTTCGTTTTTCCGCGGAAAGTGCATAAAGAAAGCTGGAAAATTATCCGTACTTTTGCCCTGCTAAACCGACATACGTTATGCAAGGAACGAAAAATCTCACGCAAGGCTCCATTACCCGGCAGCTTTTCAACCTGGCGTTGCCCATTATGGGAACCTCGTTTATCCAGATGGCCTACAGCATTACCGATATGGCCTGGGTGGGCCGGCTGGGAAGCGAAGCGGTGGCTGCTATCGGTGCCGTGGGGATTCTTACCTGGATGACCACTTCGCTGTCGTACCTCAACAAAGTGGGAGCCGAGGTGAGCGTAGGCCAGAGCATCGGCGCCCGGAACGAGGAAGACGCGCGTAATTTCGCCTCGCATAACCTCACGATTGCGGTGATGCTCTCCGTTTGCTGGGGAGCGTTGCTGTTTATTTTCGCTACCCCTGTGATTGCCGTGTACAAGCTCCAGTCCGATATTTCGGCCAACGCCGTGCAATACCTCCGGATTATCTCCACCGGCTTCCCGTTTATCTTTTTAGCCAGCGCCTTTACCGGCATCCACAATGCCGCCGGCAAAAGCAACGTGCCGTTTTACATCAGCGGCACCGGCTTGCTGATGAACATGGCATTAGACCCGCTTTTTATTTTCGGTTTCGGCTGGGGTACGGCCGGAGCCGCCTGGGCCACGTGGGTGTCCGAGGCGTTCGTGTGCGGCCTGTTCGTGTACCAGCTCAAGGTGCGGGGGCCGCTGTTCGGCGGCTTTGCGTTTTTCACCCGGCTGAGGAAACGGTACACGCGCCGCATCTTCCAGTTGGGCGTTCCGGTAGCCGTGCTGAATATGCTGTTTGCCGTAATCAATATATTCATGGCGCGCACCGCCTCGTTGTACGGCGGGCATATCGGGTTGATGACCCTTACGGCCGGCGGCCAGATAGAAGCGATTGCCTGGAACACGTCGCAGGGCTTCAGCACGGCGTTGAGCGCGTTCGTAGCCCAGAATTACGCGGCGGGAAAAAAGCAGCGGGTGCTGGGCGCCTACCATACCACCTTGAAAATGACTACGGTTTTCGGCATCTTATGTACCTTGCTGTTCGTGTTTTACGGCAGCGAAGTGTTTTCGTTGATCGTGCCGGAACGGGCGGCGTTCGAGGCCGGCGGCGTGTTTCTGCGCATCGACGGCTACTCCATGCTGTTTATGATGCTCGAAATCACCATGCAAGGCTTGTTCTACGGAACCGGGCATACCGTGCCGCCCGCCGTTATCAGCATCGCATTCAATGGCTTGCGTATTCCGATGGCGCTTGCGTTCGCCGCGATGGGGCTGGGTATCGCCGGCGTTTGGTGGGCCATCAGCCTGTCGAGCATGCTCAAGGGCATCGTGTCGTTCGTGTGGTTCCGGGTGTTGCAACGGAAAATACTCGGCTAACGGCTGCCGTATCCGGTGCGCGGTTGGGGTATTTTCTTTATTTTTGCGCAGCGAAAAGAGTATTCAATTAAATAATAAACCGATATGAATAACCAATTAAAGCCGGAAACGCTTTGCGTGCAAGCCGGCTGGAAGCCCGGAAAAGGCGAACCCCGCGTACTTCCCATCTACCAGAGTACCACCTTTAAGTACGAAACCAGCGAGCAAATGGCCAAGCTGTTCGACTTGGAAGAAAGCGGCTATTTTTACACCCGGCTGCAAAACCCCACGAACGAGGCGGTGGCCGCCAAGATTGCCGCGCTCGAAGGCGGCGTGGCGGCGATGCTTACCTCGTCGGGAC
>DBGBSM010000149.1:0-5053 GCA_048468815.1 Parabacteroides sp. | reverse complement strand
TCCTCATATTTATCTATCTGCATCAACATCAAGATTTTATCTTCACTTCTTGAACCAGCAGAAGAAATAAGAAGAGCGAAAGGAAAATCATGCTTCCTAAACAACCTTATTATGGGGCTGATAATGAGTAAATAAAAAATCAATAAGAGGGCGAGTCTCTTTCTTAACAAGAAAGACCTGCTTTACCCTGTTCCTTCCTGAAATTATCGATTACCGTACGGTTCACCTCGTCGATAACATGGTAGTTAAATCCCTTCAAATAAATCTGCGTCGTTTTAGTGGACGTATGCCCCAATGCCTGGCTTATCTTTTCGATAGGCACATTGCATTCCTGCGCCAGCGAAGCCCAACTGTGGCGCGCCACATACATCGTAAGGCGGAAAGGAATATCGAGCAAACCTTCCAATTTATGCAAATGCCTGTTTATCCGGCGCAGCGCCGACTTATAATTTTTATGGTCATGCTTCTTATCCGACAACAAAAAAGGAAACAGATAACTGTCGTCTGTACGGTATTTATCGATTAACTCCTGCAATTCGGGTACCACCCTTACCCGTAAAATACTTCCCGTCTTCGAACGACGGTACGTAATCACCCCGTTCCGTATATCCGTACGTTTCAAATTCATTATATCGCGTAAAGCCATTCCCTCCAGATACAGCGAAACCATAAACACATCTCTTGTCCGGGCCAACGCCGGGAAAGAAGACAGCTCGGCCTTCATCAATTGCCGGATAATCCCGGCCTTTACCGCCCGTTTCTCGGTGGGCGCTCCCCGGGGAATACTCCCGTGAAAAACCGTTTCGTCGCCGGTAACGATTCCGATACGGCGCGCCCGGTTGTAAACAGCCCGCAACAAACTCAAATAAGTGGAAACACTGGATTTTTTCAATCCGGTACGCTCGAGGTATTTCTTATAATCGATAATAAAAGCTGTCGTTACCTGATTTAAAAGCAAACCTTCCGGCCAGCCGGCATACACACAATAACGGGCTACCGAGTTACGCAGGCTTTCGTACTGGCCGGCTGTATTATAACGGCCCGTAACCTCCAGTTGCCGCTTTTCCTGCTCCACAAAAGTAAAAAAACAGTGCAAATCCTGTTGCCTCCGGTACCGTTCCGATACGGCGGCGACTCCATAGTCCGGACATTTCAATGCCAACTCTTGCACGATATTCTCCAACACGGTGCGGATAGTACGGATACGCGAGTTTATTTCGCGCATCCGCTTCATACCGCCACATCCCGAAGGCAAGCGCATTACTTGCTCGGTCGCGTTGTCGAACCATTCTTTCCTTAGAGAAATTCCTAAAGAAATTACTCGTTTTTTACCTCCTCTCAACACTTGAAAAACAAGAGGATACATCTCATCCTTGTTACACCTGGCGGTGTTCAATCTCAACTTAATTGATGTTCTCATATTTTTTAGCTTTAAAAACGAAAGGGAAATAAAGTGCAGTTACGCTCCATTATTTCCCTCCCGTAATTTATATATTTTTTTGGAAATGCCTATGGTAGTGCAGGTAAATCGATGGTTTCTTTCTTTTCCTGCCACTGGTTTATGGTAAAACCGCCCGAAGAAGTACCTTCTTCGAAAATCTCGTTCAACGTTAAGTCGAGCCGGAGCCGGGTATTCGCATCCAACGTTTCCTGCAAACGCTGCCGATAGGTTTTTACCGAACCGTTCTTCAGGGTCACGACAATTTGCAGCATCGGGTTCGGGGAGGTAGGAAACACCATCACCGGAGCGTTCGACATTTGCAGCGAGTCGGCACTCATCGCGAGCTCGAAACGGACCGTTTTGGTTTGGTTCACAGGCTCGGCCGTATAAAAATTAAGTTGTTCCGCTACGTTGCCGAGCAGTATCTCCGCACTGTAAATTACCGGATTGAACTTCTGATTGTCTTTATTCCGTACCGTAACGATTAAGGCCGCTACCGCCCGCTGCAAATCGGCATTCAGTTCTTGCGAGCCGATTTCTACCGAGTTAACCGCATGCACCATATCGTACGTAGGATAATAAGTGGTATCCATCACATGACTGTATTTCCGGAGTTTGAAATACTGTTGCGCCAGGTTCCTGCCCAACACGATTTGCGGGTCGTATACCGCTTCGTTCGCATACACGGTGGTATCCGGTGTGGGGCGCCCCCAATAAATCATATTGTAGTTTCCAACCGGAAGGTAAACCGGATTCGCACTTTTAAGCGCACTCCCGTCCGACACCCGGTAATACGGATTGATGGCCGTAAGCGCGCCTTTGTAATAATTCCCGTAATAAACAGCGGTATTGGGCTGGCAAGGATATACTTCGAGCAGCCCGGTAAGAGGCGCACGCGAAACCAAGCGGGCGTATAACTGCGGAGAAACCAACTTCGACTCGGGTACTTCGGAAGGCGACGGATTCACCTCTACCTGGTTGTTATCGTCGTCGGAACAACTGCCGAATGCGGCAAGAACGAACAAAAGAAAAAACCACTTTTTCATAGTCAATCGTTTAAATAAAACGGCAACCCGGATGATGTGTTGCCGTCGATGAAAAAGAAATACATATGGACAAACAGTAGGTCTGCCGGATTGTTTGGCGGTTTAGTGTTTTTTTAGTGAAAAGCAAACACGGAAGCATAAAGGTATCGTTTCGAACGATACGCTTTTATGCTTCCGTGCATTCTACTAATTTACTGCAGGCTGTGTGCCGGCTGGCAAAACAGGAAAAACTATTTCTTTCTGACCTTATCCGAACAAGCTCCAGGCCACCGTAAGGCCGGCCATCACGATAGCCACCATACTCATCAGCTTGATAAGGATATTCAGGCTCGGACCCGACGTATCTTTAAACGGGTCGCCCACCGTATCGCCTACTACGGTAGCTTTGTGCGCTTCGCTTCCTTTCCCGCCGTGGTTTCCTTCTTCTACGTATTTCTTCGCATTATCCCAGGCGCCTCCCGAGTTGGCCATGAAGATAGCCAGCACGAAACCGGTACTCAAGCCACCCATCAACAAGCCGATTACGCCGGATACACCGAAAATAAATCCGGTAAGAATCGGAGCGACAATTGCCAGAATGGAAGGCAAAATCATTTCTCGCTGGGCTCCTTTGGTCGAAATTTCCACGCAACGGGCATAATCCGGTTCCGCTTCGCCCGTAAGGATTCCTTTTATCGTTTTGAACTGGCGGCGCACTTCTTCCACCATGTGCCCGGCGGCACGCCCTACCGCATTCATCGTAAGCCCGCAGAACAAGAAAGCCATCATCGAACCTAAAAACATACCGGCCAGCACTTTCGGGTTCATCAGCGTAACCTCGTAGTAATGCATGAAATCGGTAAAAGTAGCCTGCGGAATGTCGATGGTACGACCGTCCGACAAGTTCAGCACGCTTTGCCCCAAGCGAATCAATCCGATTTTGATTTCTTCGATATACGAAGCGAGCAACGCCAGCCCGGTAAGGGCGGCCGAACCGATAGCAAAACCTTTTCCGGTAGCAGCCGTGGTATTGCCTAACGAGTCGAGAGCATCCGTACGTTTCCGAACCTCGGCGCCCAGCCCGCTCATTTCCGCATTTCCTCCGGCGTTATCGGCTATCGGGCCGTACGCATCGGTAGAAAGGGTGATACCTAACGTAGAAAGCATACCTACCGCAGCAATTCCGATTCCATACAATCCCATGCCCACATTGGCAAAATCGAATCCGGAAGCGAACAAATACGAGCAGATAATCCCCACTACGACCGCAATCACCGGGATAGCCGTGGAAAGCATCCCCAGGCCGAGCCCCGAAATAATCACCGTAGCCGGTCCCGTGAGCCCTGCCTTCGAAACGTTCTGCGTAGGTTTATACGAGTGGGAAGTATAATATTCGGTAGCCTGTCCGATGACGATTCCTACCAGCAAGCCGATAATCACCGAACACGACACCCAGAACCAGTTTTCGAGTTTCAATAAATACAGTATGCCGAAAGTAGCCGCCGCAATCAGCACCGAACTCAGGTTGGTGCCCAGCGCCAGGGCTTTAAGCAAATCCTTCATCGTAGCGTTTTCTTTGGTACGTACGGCAAAGATGCCGATTACCGACAACACGATTCCCACCGCCGCAATCAACATCGGCGCGATTACCGCCTTGTATTGCATTTCCACGTTACCTGTGGTTACGAAAGCGGCTGCGCCTAACGCCGCGGTTGCCAGGATGGAACCGCAATACGACTCGTACAAATCGGCGCCCATGCCGGCTACGTCGCCTACGTTATCGCCTACGTTATCGGCAATCGTGGCCGGGTTGCGCGGGTCGTCTTCCGGAATGCCGGCTTCCACTTTCCCTACCAGGTCGGCGCCTACGTCGGCCGCCTTGGTATAGATACCGCCGCCTACACGGGCAAAAAGCGCCTGCGTGGAAGCACCCATCCCGAACGTCAGCATCGTTGTGGTAATTACCGTCAGTTTATGCGTGGCATCCATCGCCTCGGCGGGAATCACCCAGTTCAATATGACGTACCAGAACGAAATATCGAACAAGCCCAGTCCGACAACGACCAACCCCATCACGGCACCGCTCCGGAAAGCCACTTGCAAGCCGCTGTTCAACGAGTTACGGGCCGCATTAGCCGTACGGGCCGAAGCATAGGTAGCCGTTTTCATTCCCAAAAAGCCGGCCAGACCGGAAAAGAACCCGCCGGTAAGGAAAGCGATCGGTACCCATTCGTTCTGTACCTTGAAGATATAAGCCATTACGGAGAATAAAATAACGAGCGCCAGGAATACGAGCCCTACCACTTTGTACTGCTGTTTCAGGTACGACATCGCTCCTTCGCGCACATATCCGGCAATTTTCGCCATGGTATCGGTACCCTCGCTCTCTTTCATCATTTGCTTGAAAAAGAACCAGGCGAACCCTAACGCCAACAGCGACGCCAGCGGAACAATCCAAAAAATAGTTGTTATCATAGTTATTAGAATTAAAAGATTTATCACGGTAAATGTAATAAAAAAATGCTCGTAAGGAACTTTTTCGGAAATAATAATGTTATAACGTAAAAAAAATAGCATATTTGTTGCC
>DBGBSM010000148.1:0-8987 GCA_048468815.1 Parabacteroides sp. | reverse complement strand
ATATAGTATCATAGCGTCACTGCTATGTCTTTTTACGAGTTGTATCGACAACGACGTACCGTATCCGGTAATAAAAGCCGATATTCAGGAAATAGAGCTTACCGGTTTCGTTTCGTCTACCATCCGGAAAGATACGCGCGAAGTGACCGTACTGGTCGACGATACCGTCGATTTAAGGAACGTGGCGGTTACGAAATTGCTCGTTTCCGACAGTGCCACCGTTATTCCCGACGAAGCGGCGTGCGAAGATTTCGTAAACTTCCCCGATACCGGTTTTATTTCGTCCGACAGTTTGCCTGTTACGGCCAATACCCGAATGAATATGAGCGAACCGGTGCGGTTTATCCTGCAAACTTATCAGGATTATGCCTGGAAGGTTACGGCGAAACACGATGTTAAGCGCATCTTTAAAGTCCGGTCGGTCGACGGGAAAGACGTACAAGTAAGCAACCCGATTGTGGACGAAGAAAATAAGACGGTTGTGGTGTATGTAGAAAAAAATACCGATTTGAAGAATCTCGTTATCGAGCAATTGCAATTAGGTAGCTCCATCGCTACTACTCAGCCCGAGCCGGCTACGGTAACGGATTTTCGCCGTCCGCGCGAATTTACGGTTACTGCTTTCGGTAAATCGGAAACCTGGATGGTGAGTGTAACGTATTTTCCCGGAACGCTTTTAACGGTAACGCCTTGGTCGAGGCGCGCCTATATAAGCAGCGTGGCGAAAGAAGGAACGGCCATCGATATTAAGTACCGGAAAGAGGGCGAAACGGATTGGGATCAGGTGTTCGACGATGAAATTACGTTTTCGGAAGACGGTAATTTCTATGCGCTTTTGCGCCATTTATCGCCTGCCACTACCTACGAGTGCCAAACGATGATAGGAAGTCAGGATTTCGGTCTTTCCACTTTTACTACGGATACTGTTTTGCAGTTGCCTAATTCGGGTTTCGAGAATTGGTCGGAATATAAACGGAGCGATCTGTCTACTTCTAAGGCAGCCTGGGCGGTACACGGCGAAGGAGAAGAAGTGTTCTGGGATACCGGCAACTGGGGTTCGGTGACAGGCGGCGTCAATGTTACGCTGTTCGATGAAAATGATTATCATGGTGGTAAGCGTGCTGCCTGCTTAAAGTCGGAAAATATACTGATTAAATTTGCCGCCGGAAACTTGTTTGCGGGGAAATATGTTAAAACCGACGGTATGGACGGCGAATTGGATTTCGGCCGGCCGTTTACCGTACGTCCTTCCGCCTTGAAAGGATGGTTTAAGTATACTTCCACACCTATTTCGAAGGTAGACGATAAACTACCTTCTTCTGTCGAAGATGCTCAAAAAGGCATGAATGATAAAGCGATAATTTATGTAGCGGTGGGCGACTGGGATTCGCCGGTTCGCATTAAAACGAAAACATCTCAATTATTCGAAAAAGACGACCCCTATATTATCGCTTACCAGGAAATGGTGGTGGATAAAACGGTAAGCAACTGGACGGAATTCAAGCTCAACCTCGATTACCGCTCGCTTACCCGTAAACCCACCTACATTGTCGTGGTGGCGTCGGCGAGCAAGTACGGCGATTATTTCACCGGCGGCAGCGGCAGTACGTTGTGGCTCGACGATTTCGAACTGGTATACGAATAAAAGCGGATATACGGGATGGGAACCGGCATGTACAGCTCGTTCGCCCGTTATGCGCCGACCATACTATAATTGTTCGGAGCATTCCGGTTATGGAATGCATAAACGTTAAAAAATAAATAATTCCTCCTGTCTGTTTTACTTAATTTGCAGTGGATTGTTATGTAAAAAGAACATGCTGCAATTCAATAAGTAACTACACAGATATGAGGAATTTTTTAATCTTTACCATCCTGTTATTTGTTTTTTCGGGCGTTTCCGCCCAGCGTAAGAAAGTAGCCGTGGTACTGAGCGGCGGCGGAGCCAAGGGTATCGCCCATGTCGGAGCGTTGAAAGTGATAGAAGAAGCCGGCATCCCCATCGATTATATAGTGGGAACCAGTATGGGTTCGATCGTAGGCGGCCTGTATTCCATCGGCTACGATGCCGCGATGCTGGATAGCATGGTACGCACGCAAGATTGGCCGTTTTTGCTTTCCGACGGGGTGCCGCGCAAATATCTGTCGCTTCCCGAGCGGGAAAAAGCAGACCAGTATCTGGTTTCTTTTCCTTTTGCCAAAGATAAAAATAAACGTATTCCGGCCGGTTTGATTCGCGGGCAGAATTTAGGTATTCTTTTCGCCAACTTAGCTATCGGATACGAAGATAGCGATTTTTCCCGCTTCCCTATTCCGTTCGCCTGTGTAGCCTCCGATGTGGTGAACGGCAAAAAGGTAATCCTCGATAAAGGAAGCCTGCCGGAAGCGATGCGTTCGAGTATGGCCATTCCGGGCGTGTTCACGCCGGTACGGAAAGACTCGATGCTCTTGGTCGACGGCGGTATCGTGGATAATTTTCCTACCGACATCGCCAAAGAAAGAGGAGCCGATATTATTATCGGCGTGGATGTGCAGTCGGGCTACAAAACCATCGACGAGCTTCATTCCGTAACCGACATCCTCGGCCAGATCGTCGACTTTTTCAGCGTCGACGAGTACGATAAGAACGTGAAGTTGGCTACCGTGCATATCCATCCCGACCTGAAAGGCTATACCGCCGCCGATTTCAATCCTGTGGATGTAGATACGTTTCTGGTAAGGGGCGAACGGGCAGCCCGGGAGAAATGGAACGACCTGCTGGCGGTACGCCGGCAGTTGGAATTGCCCGACAGCATCGTTCCGGCACCTTATAAAAAATATCTTCTCCGCGATACGATACCGGTGGGTACGATTACGTTTACCGGCAGCTCGCCGAAAGACGAACGCCGCTTTATGCGCGAAGGCAAACTGGAACCCGACACCAACCTCGTGCTGCCCGACCTCGACCGGGCCGTATCCGTTTTATACGGAACGAAAGCCTATGCCGATATAGATTACCGGTTTATCGGGGGGCCGCGTTACAATTTGCAAGTTACGATGAAAGACAACCCGCAGAGCCAGGTTAACTTCGGCCTCCGGTTCGATACGCAGGAGCTGGCTTCGGTATTGCTGAACGCCTCGGTAAGCCTCGATACCAAATACAGTTCGCAAGTGTCGCTTACCGGGCGTATCAACGTATGCCCGTACGTGCGGCTCGAATACTCGGTGGAAAATAACTACATGAAGCGCTTTAATATCGCCTACCAGTTCCAGTACAACGACATCGACATGTATACGCACGGCACGAAAACCCAGAACGTTACGTTCAGGCGGCAGACGGCCGAAATCGGAATGGCCGACGTGCATTGGCTCAATTTCATGTACCAGGTGGGCGTGAGGTTCGAATATTTCAACCGCCGCTCTTTCCTGTATGCCGACGACGAGGGCGTGTTCGGCGATAACGGTGCGAAAGGGCTGTTCAGCTATTACGCTTCGCTCCGGTACGAAACGTACGACGATTCGTATTTTCCTACCGCGGGCATGTCGCTCCATGCCGGCTATTCGTTATACACCGACAATATGGCCACGTATGACGGGCATAGCCCTTTCTCGGCCTTGAACGCTTCGTACGGCATCGCCGTGCCGTTAACCGGACGCCTGGTCTTTCTGCCTGCCTTGTACGGCCGTGTGCTTATCGGGCATTACGTGGCTAACCCGTACCTGAATGCCGTAGGCGGCACCTACTTCGGCCGCTATTTGCCTCAGCAGATTCCGTTTGCCGGTATCAACAATGTGGAGTTGCTCGATAATTCGGTGATGGTATTGAAACTGGCTGCCCGGTACCGGTTCGGGAGCAAGCATTATGCCACGCTTACGTTTAACGGCGGGACGTACGACGACGACTTTTTCGACTTGTTGCAAGGACATTATTTATGGGGCGGAAGCGCCGGATACGCCTATAACAGCCGGTTCGGTCCGCTGGAAGCGGTATTCGGCGTTTCCAACCGCACGAAAAAATTAGAAGTATATGCCAGCCTGGGGTATACGTTCTAACCGGTATCACCCCGGCGGTTTCCGTTCACGGCGCCGGGGATACGGAATATAGTTTGCCGGCGGGATGAGTTTGAAAAAAATAAGTATATTTGTAACCGGTAACCAGTTATTAATCCAAAACTTTAACCTATGGGACGTTTTATCAATCCGTTTACGGATATGGGTTTTAAGCACTTGTTCGGGGAAGAAGCCTCCAAGAGCATTTTAATCGATTTTTTGAACGATTTGCTGGAAGGCGAGCGAGAGGTAAAGGATATAAAGTATCTTAAAACCGAAACACTTCCGGAATTTGCTTTCGGTCGGGGTGTTATCTTCGATGTGCTTTGTACCGGGAATACGGGCGAGCAGTTTATCGTGGAGCTACAAAACCGCTCGCAATTGTATGTAAAAGACCGTTTTCTTTATTATATGGCGCGGGCGATTGATAAACAGGGTGTGAAAGGCCGGGACTGGAATTTTTCTTTATGTCCGGTATACGGTATTTTTTTACTGAATTTTGTTTTGCCTCCCGTTCCCCGGTTAAGAACGGATATTGCTTTGATGGATATGGATACGGGCGAGCAGTTTTCTGATCGCATGCGTATGATTTTTTTGCAATTGCCTCTTTTCTGTAAAGAGGAGGAAGCGTGTGAAACGAATCTGGATAAATGGTTTTATATATTAACACGTATGGATACATTGGAAAGAATGCCCTGGAAGGCTCAGAAAGCCGCTTTCGAAAAGCTGATGGAGCGTGCCGAAACAGCCAATTTTACTCCTGAAGAGCAAGCTCGCTATGAGGCGCAGCTCGATGCCTATCGTGTTATGAATAGCGCAATGGAGAAAAGTAAGCAGGAAGGGAAGGAGGAAGGAAAAGAAGAAGGTATTCGGGAAGGCGAAAAGAAAAAAGCCCTCGAAATCGCCCTCGCTCTAAAGCAACGCGGTTTGGATACGACTTCCATCGCAGAAATATCCGGCCTTTCCGTTACGGAAATAGAAAATTTATAGGTAGTCTGTTCCGCTATTTTAGGAAGAGAAAGACCGTTTAACGAAATAAGGCAGCCGGTTCGCTACGTTTACTGCGAACCGGCCGTTTTAATTCTGGCTTGAAGCGCCCTAAAAAAGATATTATTCCACCACGAGCATTTTATCGCCCACCGCCACCTTGTCGGACGGCTGGATATACACTTCTTTCACCACCCCGTCGATAGGCGAGTGAATTTCGTTTTCCATCTTCATCGCTACCAGAATGCAAAGCGGTTCGCCCGCCTTCACCTCCTGTCCGGGCACTACATGCACCTTCTGGATTACGCCCGGCATTTGTGCCGTGATGACCTGCCGGCCTGCCATTTTCGATTTCGTACGCGACAAACGCAGCTTTTTCAGTTCGTCCATAATCTCCACCTGGAAATTATCTCCCTTGTTCTTGATTTCGTAGGTCGAATCGTCGAGTGTGCTGATTTGTACCCCGTGCGACTTGTTGTTCAATATAATCGAGTGAATCGTATCGCCGCCCACGTTGTAGTCAACTTCGTACACGGTTCCGTTTACCGAAATCTTCTTCACCGGCCCGTCTTCCCATATTTCCACTTTGAATTCCGTGTCCGGTATATCGTTTACCGTAGCGAAATACGTTGCTAATGCTTTTGCCATACTGCCCTCCGTTTTTAATAGTTATTCGCCGACATTTGTAATTTCCCGTAATGTTTCCACAACGATTCGCCTACCAACGGAACCGTCGTTGCGCGCGCCGCCGCTTCTTTCTCTTGTTCGAAATGCTTCAGCGCCGCGGCGATAATCGCAATCGTCGGGTCGTTGTTCTTGCGCCGTTTCAAATCCTCCTTGTCGAACTTGGTATCGATAAACGTAGTATCGTAATTCCCTTTCAGGAATGTTTCGTTACGCAATACGCGGATATGGAACGGAATGGTCGTTTTGATACCCAGAATTTTGTATTCGCGTAACGCCCGGAGCATATTCGTAATGGCCGATTCGCGGTTCCGCCCCCAACTGCACAACTTGGCAATCATCGGGTCGTAGTGCAACGACACTTCAAAGCCTGCGTACGCCGCACTGTCGAGCCGGATATTCCGTCCTTCGGGCGCTTCGCGCACCAGAATCACTCCGGGCGAAGGCATAAAGTTGTTTTCCGGGTCTTCCGCGTAAATCCGGCACTCGATAGCCGCTCCGCGGAATTCAATGTCTTCCTGCTTGTAAGGTAGCCGGTTGCCGGCCGCCACCAGAATCATATCCCGTACCAAATCGACGCCCGTAGTGGCTTCCGTAACCGGATGCTCTACCTGCAAGCGCGTATTCATTTCCAGGAAATAGAAGTTCTGGTCTTTGTCCATCATAAACTCCAGGGTGCCGGCACTGTAGTAACGGATTTTCTTACAGGCATCCACCGCTACTTCGAGCATCTTTTTCCGTGTTTCTTCCTGTACGAAAGGCGAAGGCGACTCCTCGATTACCTTCTGATTACGCCGTTGCACCGAGCATTCGCGTTCGTACAGGTGAATCACGTTTCCGTATTTATCGCCCAATACCTGCACTTCGATGTGGTGCGGATTCTCGATGTATTTCTCGATATAAATCGCATCGTTTCCGAACGAGTTGCCCGCTTCGGAGCGCGACAGGCGGAAAGCCGTTTCGATTTCGCTCTCGTCGCGTACCAGGCGCATTCCTTTGCCGCCGCCTCCGGCCAGCGCTTTCAGCATGATGGGATACCCCACTTCGGCCGCCACCCGTTTCGCTTCCTCCAGGTCGGCTACCGGCTCTTCCGTTCCGGGTACGACCGGCACGCCGGCTTCCTTCATAATTTTGCGGGCTTCCGTTTTGATACCCATCCGGTGGATGATATCGGCGCTCGGTCCGATAAATATCACCCCTTCTTCCTCGCACCGGCGGGCGAAGTCAGCGTTTTCCGACAGGAAACCATAGCCCGGATGGATAGCCGCGCCCGTTTTCTTGGCAATCGCGATAATCAGGTCGGGTTTCAGGTACGACGTATCGCCCTCGTCTTCCGAAATGCAAAAAGCCTCTTCCGCATAACGCACGTGCAGGGCGCCCCGGTCTACGTGCGTGTAAATGGCTACGGTGGGGATGTTCATTACGCGGCAAGTGCGGAAGATACGCATGGCGATTTCGCCGCGGTTCGCTACTAATACTTTCTTTATCATGGTAACAGGCGTTTTAAAGGGGAATATTCGAATGTTTCTTAGGCGGATTGGATTGCCGCTTGTTGGCCAGCAGCTCGAAGCTGCGAATCAGCCGCGAGCGGGTAATCGACGGTTCGATTATTTCGTCGACATACCCCAGTTCGGCAGCCCGGTACGGATTGGCGAACTTGTTCCGGTAGTCTTCCTGTAGCTCTTTCCGTTTCTTCTCTACGTCGGCTTCTTTGCTCAATTCCTTCTTGAACAGGATGTTCACGGCGCCGTCGGGGCCCATCACGGCGATTTCGGCCGTAGGATAGGCAAAATTGATGTCGCCCCGGATATGCTTGGAGCTCATTACGTCGTATGCGCCCCCGTACGCTTTGCGGGTAATCACGGTTACTTTCGGCACGGTAGCCTCGCAATACGCATACAGCAGTTTCGCCCCGTGGCGGATAATTCCTTCGTATTCCTGGTTTACACCTGGCAGGAATCCCGGCACGTCTACCAACGTGAGCAAGGGAATATTGAAAGCATCGCAGAAACGTACGAAACGGGCTGCCTTTACCGAAGCGTTGATGTCGAGCGTTCCAGCCAGTGCCGCCGGCTGGTTGGCTACCACCCCCACGGTTTTTCCGTTGAGCCGGATATAACCGATGATAATGTTTTTGGCGTACTCTTCCTGTATTTCGAAGAAGTTGTTGTCGTCGGCTACCGAAACAATCAGCTCCTTCATGTCGTACGGCAGGTTGGGGTTGGTAGGAATCAACGCATCCAGTTGCGGATCGATGCGGTTCGGGCTATCGGTAGTAGGTACGAACGGCGGTTCTTCCATGTTGTTGTTGGGCAAAAACGACATCAGTTCCCGGATTTTCAGGATGCAATCCATGTCGTTGTCGGCGGCGAAGTGTGCTACGCCCGAGCGGCTGCTGTGTACGTCGCTGCCCCCTAACTCGTTCATCGTTACCTCTTCCTGCGTAACGCTTTTTACCACTTCCGGCCCGGTAATGAACATATAGCTCGATTCTTTCACCATAAAGATAAAATCGGTGAGCGCGGGCGAGTACACGGCGCCTCCTGCACAGGGGCCCAGGATGGCGCTAATTTGCGGGATGACTCCCGAAGCCAGCGAATTGCGCAGGAATATTTCCGCATAACCGGCCAGCGAGCGTACGCCTTCCTGGATACGGGCTCCTCCGGAGTCGTTCAGCCCGATAACCGGCGCACCCAATTGCATGGCCATATCCATGATTTTACAGATTTTGCGGGCGTACGTTTCGGAGAGCGCTCCGCCGAACACCGTAAAATCCTGGGCGAACACGAATACGGTTTTTTGTCCGATCATGCCGTATCCGGTTACCACGCCGTCGCCCAGCGGCTTTTGCTTCTCCAGCCCGAACTCGTGGCACCGGTGCGTTACGAACTTGTCGATTTCCACGAAACTTCCTTTTTCCAGGAGTAACTCTATCCGTTCCCGGGCAGTCAGTTTGCCGGCCGTATGCTGTTTAGCGATACGGGCATCTCCACCGCCTAACTCTGCTTTCAGGTTAAGCTCGCGCAATTGTTTGATTTTCTCTTCCATGATACACCAGTTTATAGAATTTAAAGGATCGTCTGTTTTTAGCCGGTAACCGCACACCGTGGGTGAAAGAAACGCAGTTGCCGCGCCGGTACGGTTGTTTTTACGGTATATAGTATAAAAACCGGTTAGCTATCCGATAGTTTTATAAATAAACGCATTATTCGATAAATACAATCGATAAGGTGATAAACCGGGTTTATCCGCGGGTGTTTTTTGGGGTGCCATGCAAGCGGTTTATC
>DBGBSM010000147.1:0-5114 GCA_048468815.1 Parabacteroides sp. | reverse complement strand
GTTTTATACGGGAAATCGGTTCGGGTATCGGAGTGAAACAAAAGTTTCCGTAGCATGAAACAACTGTTTCATCAGCAAGAAACAAAAGTTTCATCAGCAAGAAACAACTGTTTCTTCTGCATGAAACTGTTGTTTCACTTCCGGAGCGTTCCGGAAACATGTACGGGCAGGCAGTTTTTCCCGGGTAAAAAAAGAGCTTTACAGTGCACGGCAACTTATTTTCCCCCGCTATTTCCGGTTACAAGCTGCCCGGCCGGCTCTTATACGGGCAGCCAGATAGAAAATTTACTTCCTCGGCCGGTTTCGCTTTCCACCGAAATCGTTCCCCCGTGCGCCTCGACGAACTCCTTCGAAATAGCCAGCCCCAGCCCGCTGCCCTGCACTTTCGTACCCGGGACCCGGAAATACCGCTCGAAGATGCTCTTGTGGTAGCGCGGGTCGATGCCGCGCCCGAAATCCCGAACGTAAATAACCACCCTTTTGTCGTGCTGCGCCGCACCCACGATGATACGCGAATTTTCGGGCGAGTGGTGGATGGCGTTCGAAAGCAGGTTGGTGATAACCCAGGCGATCTTTTCGTTATCCACGAACAGCTTGGCTATTTTTTCCGGGTACTCCACTTCCACGAAGCAATGGAACCGCTCGGCCAACACCTGCGTGGTGTGTACGGCATAGTCGATCAATTCGATGGGCTTCACGATTTTGGGCATCAGTTTGAGCTTTCCCGACTCTACCTGCGTCATGTTCAGCAGTTCGCCGGTAATGTTCAATAGCCGGTCGCTGCTGTCCTGGATGCTGCTTATCAACGATTTCTGCTCGTCGTTCAGCGAGCCCAAGCGGGCGTCGCCCAGCAGTTGCAAACTCATCAGAATCGACGAAATCGGCGTTTTCATCTCGTGCGACACGGTGGAGATGAAATTCGTCTTGGCCGAATCCAGCTCTTTGTATTGCGTGATGTTGTTCAGCAGGATAACGTTGCCGATAAACTGCTTCTCCGTTTCCCCTACCGGCACCACGTATAGCGGGATGTTATCCATCTGGAAGTAGCTTTCCTTGTTGTCGGCGTAAATTTTCAGCGGCTCTTTCGGCTCGCCTTCCTTCGGTTCCGTGTACAACTCGCGAATAAGGCGCCGGAGCAAGTCGTTTTTCAACGCGATTTCGGTAGCGTTCCGTCCTACCGCTTCTTCGCGCCGCAGGTTGAGGATGGTACACGCCTCGTCGTTCATGAAGAGGATATGCCGGTCGGGGTCGAGCCCGATAATCGGTTCGCGCAAGCTGTTTACGATGGCTTCGATGCGCTTTTTCTCGATCATCAGCCGGTCGAGCGAGCTGCGGCGGTATTCCGACAGCTTGCAGGCCATGTTGTTGAACGAGGCGGCTACCTCGCCGAACTCCCGGTTGCTGCCGAAGTCGAGCCGTTCGTCGTACTGATGGTTCGCTATCTGGGTAATACCCTGCTTGAGCTTGTCGATGGGGCGGAGCATAAGCGCCGGGAAACGCACCAGGAAAAAGGCGGCGAGCGACGTACACAGCAAAGCGACCGCACCGAGCCACCATACCGCTTTGGCGGCGCTCTCCTCCATTCCCGAGCTTTTGGCCCGGATAGAAGCCATGTTCAGTTCCATGATTCGGTACAGGTCGCTCCGGATTTCCCGGATTTCCAGAGGCGAAACCGTGTCGGTCAAGGCGGCGATTTTCTGTTCCAGGGCCGCAGTAGCCTCGTTTTCGTTCGCCTCGGTGATATTCATCTGTTGCAGGGTGAGGGTGCGAAGCAGCGTTTCCCGCGAAGCGGAGTCGTGCGAGAGGTGGTCGAGCGATTGCAGCATGTCTTCGGCATAGTGCAACGAGTTGTAGTTATCGGCCAGGATGTTACGGGAAATGTCCGACAAGTGGCGCACGTAACCTACCGACAAAAGTCCCAGCAATACGATCATGGCGGATAAAACGCCGATACCTGCCGTGAGCCTGTTTCTGAGTTTCATATCACGATAAAATAATTAAGTCGATATTCATTTGCGCCAGCCGGTTAAGCAATCGCATGAACCGGACGGCGGTAATCCACAGCGAATATAAGGAAAATCCGGGCATGCCGATGCATACCGTATTGACTTTCTGTGCGGCACACACTTCGGCCACAGCCGCCGCAGGCCGGTTCGAATGCACTTGTAGTACGGTGCCGCCCAGTTCGCGCGCCAGGTTGAAGTTGTTAATCAGGTACCGCTGGTTGGCCAGCGGGATGCGGTCGGCGCTTTCCCGGTCGGTTTGCACGTACAGTACCCGGAACTCGGCATTCAGGTGGGTAGCCAGCCGGGCGGTTTTGCGGACGATACGCCGCGCGCGCTTTTCGCTGCTGTCGATTACCGCCAGCAGTTTCTTGTTCAGCGGAGGCTGTTTCTCCGTAACCTCGTTCTCCACTTTCTTCTCTACCCGGAGCGCCACTTCTTTCAACGCCAGTTCGCGTAGTTGCAGGATGTTTTCCTGCCGGAAAAAGTGGGTGAGAGCCGTGGCGATTTTTTCGGGGCTGTATATTTTTCCCGCTCTCAGCCGCCCGATCAGTTCGTCGGCGGTAAGGTCGATGTTCACTACCTCGTCGGCCAGGGCCAGTACGCTGTCGGGAATCCGCTCGCGCACCTCCACGCCGGTGATTTCCTGCACCTGTTCGTTCACCCCTTCGATGTGCTGGATGTTCACGGCCGAAATCACGCTCACGCCCGCATCGAGCAGTTGCATTACATCCTGCCACCGCTTGGCATTGGCGCTCCCTTCGATGTTGGTATGCGCCAGCTCGTCGACAATCACGATGTCGGGGTGCAGGTTGATGATGGTTTGCGTATCCAGTTCCTCCAGCTCCTTGCCCTTGTAAAACAGCTTGCGCCGCGCAACCGACGGCAGTCCGGCTACGAGCGCTTCCGTTTCCGGCCGCCCGTGCGTTTCGATGTAGCCGATTCGTATATCTACGCCGGCTTCGAGCAGTTGGTGCCCTTCCTGTAGCATCCGGTACGTTTTGCCTACGCCCGCGCTCATGCCGATGTACACCTTGAACTTGCCCCGGTGCGATTGCTTGATAAGCTCGAGGAAATGCTGCGCGCTCTGTCGGGTATCCGTTTCCATCGTTACGGGATATAAAACGCGTTACCGAGCCGGCTCGTCCGGATTTTCCGAAGCGGCGTCGAGTGCGACATTCAGTTTCAATACATTCACTTTGGGCGTGCCGAACAAGCCGAGCCACGGGCTTTCCGTTACGGATTGTACAATCCGGCGCACCGCTTCTTCCGGCATCTTCCGCGCTTCGGCTACGCGGCGTACCTGTACTTCGGCGCCGCGGGGCGAAATATCGGGGTCGAGGCCGCTTCCGCTGGCCGTTACCATTTCCGACGGGATGTCGGTGCGGGCCAGGTAGGGATGCGCTTCGAGGAAAGCGTCGATGCGTTGCTCTACTTCGGCCAGGTATCCGGGGTTGGTCGTGGCTTTGTTGCTGCCGCCCGAGCCGCCGCCGTTGTAATCTACCGCCGAAGGTCGTCCCCAGAAATAACGCGCTTCCGTGAAAGCCTGTCCTACCTGGGCGGCGCCTACCGTTTTCCCTTTTACTTCGATGGTGGCGGCTTCTCCGCCGCCGGGCGCGATTATCCTGGCCGCCAGCCACAATACGAATACATATCCTACGGCCAACACGATGCACAGGGCCAGCGTAATTTTTACAGATATCCAAAGATTTTTCATACGTCGTTTTTCAATTAAAGGAAGATATTTAACACTAAATCGATGAGTTTGATGCCCACGAACGGCACGATCAGGCCGCCCAATCCGTAAATAAACAGGTTGCGTCGCAGCAAGGCTGAGGCGCCGATGGGTTTATACGTTACTCCGCGTAAAGCCAGCGGGATAAGCAACGGAATAATAACCGCATTGAAAATCACGGCCGAAAGAATCGCGCTTTCGGGCGATGCGAGGTGCATGACGTTGAGCACTGCGAGCGCGGGAATGGAAGCCATGAATAAAGCCGGAACGATGGCGAAGTATTTGGCTACGTCGTTGGCAATCGAGAAGGTGGTGAGCGTTCCGCGCGTCATCAGCAGTTGCTTCCCTATTTCTACGATTTCGATCAGTTTGGTGGGGTCGTTGTCCAGGTCTACCATATTGCCGGCTTCCTTGGCCGCCTGCGTGCCGCTGTTCATGGCTACGCCCACATCGGCTTGCGCCAGTGCCGGCGCGTCGTTCGTACCGTCGCCCATCATGGCCACCAGCTTGCCCGCCTGCTGTTCTTTGCGGATGTATTCCAGTTTGTCTTCGGGCCTGGCCTCGGCGATAAAGTCGTCTACCCCGGCCTTTTCGGCGATGTATTTCGCCGTGAGCGGGTTGTCGCCCGTAACCATTACCGTTTTTACGCCCATCCGGCGCAACCGTTCGAACCGTTCGCGTATACCGGTTTTGATGATGTCTTGCAATTCGATTACGCCGGCCACGCGCTCGTTCCGGCAAACTACCAGGGGCGTACCGCCGTTTTGCGAGATTTCGCGCACGATGCGTTCGGTTTCGGCCGGGAACGGATTGCCGGCTTGTTCTACGAGCCGGCGGATGGCATCGAAAGCGCCTTTCCGTATCCGGATACCCCCTCCGAGGTCTACGCCCGAGCACCGGGTTTCGGCCGTAAATTTCACCAGACGCGCACCGGCCAGTTCGCGCATATCGGTGCGGACGCCCGCTTCACGGGCGAGCTCTACCACGGATTTTCCTTCCGGCGTTTCGTCGGCCGCCGACGAAAGCACGCACAGCCGGTCGAATTCGTTCGGGTTTATCCCTTCGGCGGGATAGAACTGCGTGGCTTTCCGGTTGCCTATCGTGATGGTACCGGTTTTATCGAGCAGCAACGTGTCGATGTCGCCTGCGGTTTCCACGGCTTTGCCCGATTTGGTAATCACGTTCGCCCGGAGCGCCCTGTCCATTCCCGCTATGCCGATGGCCGACAACAGTCCGCCTATCGTGGTGGGAATCAAGCAAACGAATAACGAGATAAAAGCGGCCACGGTGATGTTCGCACCTACGTAATCGGCAAACGGTTTCAACGTGGCGCATACGATGACGAATACGAGCGTAAACCCGGCCAGCAAAATCGT
>DBGBSM010000146.1:0-3052 GCA_048468815.1 Parabacteroides sp. | reverse complement strand
CATTTTTAGCGAACGAGCGTTAGCCCTTGAACTTTTTTTGCTTCGTTTTTTTGCATAAATCCCTCACGCTCGGCATTATCCAAGTAAACTTGGCTACTGCCCTCACTCAATCGGGATTTTCTTTCAAGAGAAAAAAATGAAGACCCGCCGTGGTAACGGCCTAAATCGGCTTCGCCGGAGAAAAGCCAGCCTACCGTGGCTCGACAAAAAAGAAATTTTTGTCATGTACTATCGGAGCATGGCAGGGAAAAACGTTTCCTTGCCGCACGAAACGTCGTTCGACCGGCATACAAACTGTATTCGCAGCCTGCGAATATAAATTCGCAACTTAAGAATATATATTCGCAACTTGCGAATTTATATTCCTAAGCTAAGAATACAGTTTGTATCTCGCCGGATAAAAGAATTTTATAGCATGAAACCGGTTTTATCACCGCTTGTCCGGGATTACCAGGCACGCGGGGGAATGGCTGATAAAACAAAAACGCGCCGGCTCCGGAGTTATTCTTCCGGAACCGGCGCGTTTCGTATCGGGCTACGGCGAAACAGCTACCGGGTAGCGTTTTAAGCTGTTTCTTCGCCCGTTCGCTTTCGCAAAGCGAAAATGTAGCGGGAGCTTATGGGCGGAAAAGCCCGATCAGCTCGTCGGTCGTTACCAGCCGTTGTTCGCCCGTCACCATATTTTTCAGGTTAATTTTCTGTTCGCTGATTTCGTTTTCGCCCACTAAGGCTACGTACGGTATCTTTTTAGCGTCGGCATACCCCAGTTGTTTTTTCATCTTTCCGGATTCGGGGTAGATTTCCGTGCGGATGCCCGCTTCCCGGATACGGGCTACTACCGGCAACAGGTACGCTTCTTCCTTCTCGCCGAAGTTTACGAACATCAGTTGGGTAGTTTGCAGCGAGTCGGCCGGATACAATTCCAGTTGGTTCAACACATCGAAGATGCGGTCGGCGCCGAACGAAATGCCTACGCCCGAAATGCCCGGCATCCCGAATACACCTGTCAGGTTGTCGTACCGGCCTCCGCCGGTGATGCTGCCTATCTGTACGTCGAGCGCTTTTACCTCGAAGATGGCGCCCGTGTAGTAATTCAATCCGCGGGCCAGCGTCAGGTCGAGTTCAAGCGGCGCCCGGAGCGAAAGCAAATCTGTGCGGTCGAGGATGAATTCGAGTTCTTCCACCCCTTTTAATCCGGTTTCGGATGCGGCCAGCCATTCTTTCAGGGTAGCCAGCTTTTCCCGGTTACTGCCGCCGAGCAAGATAACCGGTTGTAATTTGGCAATCGCTTCTTCCGACAGGTTTTTCGAGCGGAGCTCTTCGTTCACGTTGTCGAGCCCGATTTTATCCAGTTTGTCGATGGCTACCGTAATATCCACGATTTTATCGGCTTCGCCGATGATTTCGGCAATGCCGCTCAGTATTTTACGGTTGTTCAGCTTGATGCATACCCGGATGCCGAAGCGGCCGAATACTTCGTCCATAATCTGAATCAGTTCCACCTCGTTCAGCAACGAGTCGGAGCCTACCACGTCGCCGTCGCACTGGTAGAACTCGCGGTAACGTCCTTTCTGCGGCCGGTCGGCACGCCATACGGGTTGTATCTGGTACCGCTTGAACGGGAAACTGATTTCGTTCCGGTGTTGCACCACGAAACGGGCGAAGGGTACGGTCAAGTCGTAACGCAACCCTTTCTCGCACGCTTTGGCGGCGAACTTAACGGCGTTCCGTTCCTCTATTTCCGCGTCGGTGAGGCCGGCGAAGCAATCGCCCGAGTTCAGTATCTTAAATAAGAGCTTGTCGCCTTCTTCCCCGTACTTGCCCATCAGCGTAGACAGGTTTTCCATCGCGGGCGTCTCTATCTGGCGGAAACCGTACAAATGATATACGTCGCGGATGGTGTTGAATATATAATTCCGTTTCGCCATTTCTTCGGGCGAGAAGTCGCGGGTACCTTTCGGTATGGATGGCTTTTGCATATGTTTACCGTTTAAATGATTATTTACCGTTGTATTCCGTTTTTCCGGAGTACAAAGGTAAGTATTATTTATGAAAAAAAGGCGCATGGGAAGCATGCGCCTTTTGAAAATAACTGTTTCCGGAACCGGATTAATTCCGGTTTCGTCCGCCGAGAAATATCATCACATAATAAAGCAACGTAGCCAGCGAGCCCAACGCGGCCACCACATACGTATAAGCGGCCGAGCGCAAGGCGTCTTCCGCCTGCGGGCGCGTAGCCGAGTTGGTGATGCCGGCGTTGCTCAACCACGCCAATGCACGCTGGCTGGCATTGATTTCGACCGGCAACGTGATAAAGCTGAATAGCGTAGTCAATGCAAATAAGATGATGCCTATCAGTAACAGTTGCGGAAACGTACGGAAGAAAACCAGTCCGCCCAGTATCACCCAGGTAACCCATTGCGATGCGAAACTCACCACCGGCACCAGCGCCGAGCGCATTTTCAGCGGCGCATACGCCTTGGCGTGCTGTACCGCGTGTCCGCATTCGTGAGCGGCTACGGCAGCGGCCGCTACGCTGTTGCTGTAATAAACCGGTTCGCTCAGGTTTACGGTTTTGTTGGCCGGGTTGTAATGGTCGGTCAGCGTACCGTTGGTAGGCAATACCTGGACGTCGTAAATGCCGTTGTCGTGCAGCATTTTTTCGGCCACTTCCTTTCCGGTCATTCCGTTGGGGAGCGGAACTTTCGAGTACTTTTCGAACTTGTGTTGCAACCGGCTGGATACTAACCAGCTCAATAAGGCAACTCCGATAAATATAACCCAATAAAGTGACATAGTCTTTTTTTCTGTTTAGTTGTACTACATATATAACAAATAACTTGCCAAAAAATAAAAATGGCAGAAGAATTCCTTTTCAGGGTGGTTCTTCTGCCAGTATGTGTCGTTCTTATTCTTCCGTGTAGCGGATAATCGTTTGCTCCCGGTCGGGGCCTACCGAAACGATTTTGATAGGTACGCCCAACTCGTCTTCGAGGAAGTCGAGGTAAGCGTTGAACTCTTCCGGAAACTCGTCTTCGCTTTGCATCTTCGT
>DBGBSM010000145.1:0-6948 GCA_048468815.1 Parabacteroides sp. | reverse complement strand
ATCTCCATTCCCGACGATCAAGCCGAAAAAATTACCACCGTTGGCGACGCTATCGCTTACATCGAAGCTAACGCGAAGTAATCCTTTTACTTTACAAAAGTATGGAATTAAAAAGAGTTGTAGTAACAGGTCTGGGTGCCATTTCTCCGTTGGGCCATACGCTTCCCGAAACCTGGGAGGCGTTAGTCGAAGGGAAAAGCGGAGCCGGACCTATTACTCATTTTGACGCTTCGAAGTTTAAAACGCAATTCGCTTGCGAGGTAAAGAACTTCGACCCGACACAGCATTTCGACCGGAAAGAGGCGCGTAAATACGACCGCTACACCCAGTTCGCACTGGTTGCAGCCAAAGAAGCCATCGAAAATTCGGCATTAGATATTGAAAACGAAAACCTGGATAAGATAGGCGTTATCTTTGCCGCCGGTATCGGAGGCATCCAAACGTTCGAAGACGAAGCCCGGGGATACGACCCGGAACGCGGCCCGCGTTTCAACCCGTTCTTTATTCCGAAAATGATCGCCGACATCGCTGCCGGCCATATTTCGATGATTTACGGTTTCCGGGGGCCTAACTTCGCTACCGTTTCCGCCTGTGCTTCTTCTACCAACGCGATTGCCGACGCATTCAACTACATCCGGCTGGGAAAAGCCGACGCCATCGTAACCGGAGGCGCCGAAGCGGCTATCAGCATCGTAGGCGTAGGCGGTTTCAATTCGATGAACGCACTTTCCACCCGTAACGATTCGCCGGAAACGGCTTCCCGTCCGTTCAGTCTGAGCCGCGACGGTTTCGTGATGGGTGAAGGAGCCGCTTGCCTGGTGCTCGAAGAAATGGAGCATGCACTGGCCCGCGGCGCTCATATTTATTGCGAAATAGCAGGAGCCGGCATGTCGGCCGATGCTTATCACCTTACCGCTACCCATCCCGATGGATTAGGCGCCAAGTTGGTGATGCGCAACGCACTCGAAGATGCCGAAATGAAACCCGAGGAAGTGGATTATATCAACGTTCACGGTACCTCCACCCCGGTGGGCGACCCGTCGGAAATAAAAGCCATTACGGAAGTGTTCGGCGACCATGCCTACGAAATGAACATCAGTTCCACCAAGTCGATGACCGGACACCTTCTCGGAGCTGCCGGCGCGCTGGAGGCTTCGGTTTGCGTACTGGCCATTCAGAACGGTATCGTTCCCCCTACTATCAATCATGCCGAAGGCGACGACGACCCGGCATTCGACCCCCGGTTGAATCTTACATTCAATAAAGCTCAAAAAAGAGAAATCAACGTAGCGCTGTCGAACACGTTCGGTTTCGGCGGACATAACGCCAGCGTGATACTAAAAAAATTTGTAAGATAAAGTGTTTACACGATTATTTCAGGGAATAAGGCTCTTGCTTCGAAAAAACAAAGAGCCTTATTCTTCGTTTTATAAAATACTCGGTTTTTATCCGGACAACATCCGTTTGTACGAACAGGCGCTTTTGCACAAGTCTTCTTCCGTGGAAGTGGAAAAGGGAAAGTGGCTGAATAACGAACGGATGGAATTTTTGGGCGATGCCGTGCTGGATGCTATCGTGGCCGATGTGGTGTATACGGCGTTTCCCACCAAAAGAGAAGGCTTTTTAACCAATACCCGTTCTAAAATCGTTTCGCGCGAAACCTTGAATCGTGTAGCCATCGAATTGGGTTTAGACAAATTCATTGTTTATTCCATCAAGCTGAACAACCATAACAAATGTATTTACGGGAACGCTTTGGAGGCGTTTATCGCGGCTATTTACCTGGATAAGGGATACGACGTTTGCAAGCAATTCGTTTGCGAGCAAATGATAGCCAAGCACCTCGATATTTACGCCATGGCGCAGAAAGAGGTGAACTTCAAGTCGAACCTCATCGAGTGGAGCCAGAAAAATAAAATCGATATTTCGTTCGACCTCATCGAGTCGTTCAGCGATAACGACGGCAATCCCGTTTTCCAAACGCAGGTTACCATTTCCGGCGTACAGGCCGGTGTGGGAATCGGTTATTCCAAGAAAGAGTCGCAGCAGAACGCGGCGAAAATGGCGGTTAAGAAGCTACGTACCGATAAAGAGTTCCAACGGTTTATCATCGACCTGAAGAAGAAGAAAACCGGCGAAAACACCGAAACGCACGAGTTCGACGAGCTTCCGGAGGAAGAGCACGAACAGGAACCGGCAGAACCGGTTTGCCGTTCGGAAGAGCCGCAAAACGAATCGGTTATAAAAGAGAATTGAAGGCAGAGGCACGCAGGCGCAAAGATGGAATAATACGTTGCTCCTCCGTGCTTCCGTGTTTCGATGCGCATGTTATCCGAATGTAATTCCCATCCGTTTTCCTTGAATAATCAAGTCGTTATCGGGCGTTACCAGTTTGAGCTTACCCGCCACTTCCGATAACGGAATGTTGCTTACTTTATCTCCCTTTATACACACCATCCTTCCGAACCGGCCTTCGGATATAAGCTCGGTGGCATGTCCGCCCAGCCGGGTAGCCAGGTTCCTGTCGAAAGGCGAAGGGTTTCCGCCCCGCTGGATGTAGCCCAGTACGGTTTCGCGGGTTTCTATTCCCGTAGCTTCCTCGATGGCTTTCGAAATATAGTCGGCCGGCCGTTTCTTGTTCGGCGTGCGGATTCCTTCGCCCAATACCACGATGGAGTAAGGCTTGCCGCGTTGCGAACGGTTCAGGATGGCTTCGTTCACTTTGTCCATATCGTATTCCAGCTCGGGCAGTAAAATAACGTCGGCTCCTCCGGCCATGCCGGCGTACAACGCAATCCAGCCGGCATGGTGCCCCATCACCTCCACTACCATCACCCGTTTGTGCGAGCTGGCCGTGCTGTGCAGGCGGTCGATGGCGTCGGTCGCGATATTCACGGCCGTATCGAATCCGAAAGTAATGTCGGTACCCCACACGTCGTTGTCGATGGTTTTCGGAACCCCCACTACATTCAAACCCAGTTCCGAAAGCAGGCTGGCTGTTTTCTGGGTGCCGTTTCCGCCGATACATACCAGGCAGTCGAGCCCCAATTCTTCGTAGTTCTGTTTGATTATCTGCGGCTTGTCCGACTCGCCCGAAGCCAATAGCTTGCGGAACGGCTTTTCGCGCGAGGTACCCAGGATGGTACCGCCTAAATTGAGTATTCCCGATAAGCTACGTTCGTCGAGCGGCTGCACGTCTTTGTTCAGCAGCCCGATAAAACCGCTGTGGATACCGATAACTTCCATGCCGTAATGCATGATGGCGGTCTTTCCTACCCCCCGGATGGTGGCGTTGATGCCGGGGCAGTCGCCTCCCGACGACAAAATTCCGATTTTCATTTTTTTTCTGTTGCTTTAGTTCGTAACAAACATAACGATAATCCCCGTTATATCCAACTGGATATACATAAAACACCGCATGCGGCCGATTGTTGGACGCCGTCCCGGGGTAGCCGCCGCCTTTAAAGTTTATTTATGTGGAAAAGGAATAAAAAATTAAGTACATTTGCAACCATACAAAACGAAAGAGGATGGAGTTTATCACAAAAACAGCGTCGTTGATTTTCCGGCCCGGTTTAAAAAGAATGGATGCATTTGCCGGGCAGGCCGACGTTATTCAGCAAGCCCAGTTGCTCTCTCTTTTGAAGCAGGCCCGGAATACGGAATGGGGTATAAAATACGATTACAAAAGCGTGGCCGGTTATGCCGCTTTTCGCGAGCGTGTTCCCCTTTCGGATTACGAAGGGCTGAAGCCGTACATCGTGCGGATGATCAACGGCGAGCGGAATGTGCTCTGGCCTTCGCCCGTGCGTTGGTTCGCCAAGTCGTCGGGTACTACGAACGATAAAAGCAAATACCTGCCGGTTACTTCCGAGATATTGCGCCGCTCGCATTACCAGGGGGGGAAAGACGTAGTGGCCGCTTATCTCCGGCAGAACCCGGCCAGCCGTTTCTTTTCGGGGAAAGGGCTGATTTTAGGAGGGAGCCACTCCCCTTCCCGTCTCAATCCGCATGTAAGCTGCGGCGACCTTTCCGCCGTATTGTTGCAGAATATCCCTTCGTGGGTAAACTTGGTGCGCGTTCCGGAAAAGGAAATTATCCTGATGAGCGAGTGGGAAAGTAAAATCCGGGCGATTGTGGAACGTACGGCCGGCGCAAACGTAACCAATCTGAGCGGCGTACCGTCGTGGATGCTGGTGCTGGTTAAAGCCTTGCTCAAGAAAACCGGACGGCAAACCCTTACCGAAATATGGCCGAACCTGGAAGTGTTTTTCCACGGAGGCGTGAGTTTCGAGCCGTACCGTGCCCAATACCGGTCGCTGATTCCTTCGGAGAAGATGCATTACATGGAAACGTACAATGCGTCCGAGGGTTTTTTCGCCTTACAGAACGAGTTGTCCGACCCCGGCATGTTGCTGATGCTCGACTACGGCATTTTCTACGAGTTTATCCCGGTAAGCGACCGGGAAAAAGAACATCCGGCGGTGATTCCGCTCGAAGAAGTGGAGTTGGGTAAAAATTACGCGATGGTGATTACTACCTGCGGTGGGTTGTGGCGTTACCAGCTCGGCGATACGGTGCGTTTTACCTCCGTGCATCCGCACAAAATCGTGATTACCGGGCGTACCCGGCATTATATAAACGCTTTCGGCGAAGAATTGATGGTGGATAATGCCGACCGGGCCATCAGCCGCGCCTGTGCACTCACGGGTGCGAAGGTGAAGGAATATACGGCGGCTCCCCTTTTCCTGTTGAATAAGGCGAAAGGACGTCATCAATGGTTTATCGAGTTCGAAAAAGAGCCAGCGTCGCACCAGGAGTTCGCGGCGTTGCTCGACCGTTCGCTGAAAGAGCTGAATTCCGATTACGAAGCCAAACGGTATAAGGAAATTTCGTTGCAGCCGCCCGAAATCATTCCGGCCCGTCCGGGGGTGTTTTACGACTGGCTGAAACGGAAAGGAAAGCTGGGCGGCCAGCATAAAATACCCCGCCTCAGCAACGAGCGTACGTACATCGAAGAGCTGTTGGCGCTCGATTGAGTGCGTAACCCGCAGATTTTACTAACTTTGTCACGCTATAAAAATAACCGAGTAAGAAAATTATGGAACATCCGTTGACTATTTACAACACGCTTACCCGTACGAAAGAGCCGTTCGTTCCGTTGCATGAGCCGTTCGTCGGTTTGTATGTGTGCGGCCCTACGGTATACGGGGATGCGCATCTGGGGCATGCTCGTCCGGCTATCACCTTCGACTTGCTGTTCCGCTATCTTTCCCATTTAGGCTATAAGGTAAGGTATGTACGCAATATAACCGATGTCGGTCACCTGGAAAACGATGCCGACGCAGGAGAAGATAAAATCGCCAAAAAAGCCCGGCTCGAACAATTGGAGCCGATGGAAGTGGTGCAATATTACCTCAACCGGTACCATGGGGCGATGGAAGCGCTTCAGGTGCTTCCCCCCAGTATCGAGCCTCACGCCTCGGGGCATATTATCGAGCAAATCGAACTGGTGAAGGAAATTCTCGACAACGGGTTTGCCTACGAAAGCGAGGGGTCGGTTTACTTCGATGTGGAAAAATACAATAATACCCACCGGTATGGAAAATTATCGGGACGCAATATCGAAGAGTTGCTGAATACTACCCGGGCACTCGACGGACAAAACGAAAAACGAAACAGTGTGGACTTCGCTTTATGGAAATGTGCGGCTCCCGAGCATATCATGCGCTGGCCTTCGCCCTGGAGCGACGGATTTCCCGGTTGGCATTGCGAATGTACGGCGATGGGACGCAAGTACCTGGGCGAGCAGTTCGATATTCACGGAGGCGGTATGGATTTGATTTTTCCGCACCACGAATGCGAAATCGCCCAGGCGGTGGCTTCGCAGGGAAAGGAGGCCGTACGGTACTGGATGCATAACAATATGATTACCATCAACGGGCAGAAGATGGGTAAATCGCTGGGCAATTTCATTACGCTCGACCAGTTTTTTACCGGTTCGCACGCTGCTTTGGAGAAAGCGTATAGCCCGATGACGATTCGTTTCTTCATCTTGCAGGCGCATTACCGCAGTACGGTCGATTTCAGCAACGAAGCGCTCCAGGCTTCCGAAAAAGGATTGGAGCGTTTGATGGAAGCTGTGGGCAACCTCGAAAAGATTACCCCTGCCGAGGTTTCCACGGTAGATGTAAAACAGTTGCGTGCCCGTTGTTACGAGGCGCTGAACGACGACTTGAACAGTCCGGTGGTAATTTCCCACCTGTTCGATGCTACGCGGCTGATTAACTCCGTATTGGCCGGACAGGCTACGATTTCGGCCGCCGACTGGCAGGAGTTGAAAGAGGTGTTCCGTTTGTTCCTGTTCGACATCCTCGGGTTGAAGGAGGAAAAAGCGGCGGCCGATACGAGCCTGGAGCCGTATAAAAAGGCCGTCGATGTGTTGCTTGCGCTGCGTATGCAGGCGAAAGCGAACAAAGACTGGGCTACCGCCGACAAAATACGCAACGAGCTGACGGCGCTCGGCTTTGAGATAAAAGATACGAAAGACGGTTTCGAATGGAAATGGAACGGCAACTGATATGGATATATTCGAATTTTTAAAGGGTGATAAATTCGCCCTTTTTGCCGGTGTCGAGTTACTGGAAGTACGGAAAGGATACGCCAAAGCCCGGATGGAGATTAAGCCGATGCATCTCAACGGCGGAGGCGTATGCCAGGGCGGCGCTATTTTTACGTTGGCCGACCTGGCTTTTGCGGCTGCGGTGAACAGCCATGCACGTCTTACGCTGTCTATTCAAACAGACATTCGCTTTCTCCAGGCGGAAAGTGCCGGCTATTTATATGCGGAAGCGGTTGAAATCGACGACCGGAAGCGGTTGTCGACTTGCGAAGTGAAAGTAACTAACGATAAGGGCGGATTAGTCGCCACTTTCAACGGTACGGGTT
>DBGBSM010000144.1:0-6821 GCA_048468815.1 Parabacteroides sp. | reverse complement strand
TCGATTTTTATTTTAACCAGGATGTCGATGTCGGTGTCTACCCGGGCATCGTCGGGATGAATCACTTCCTCTATCGTCATACAGGTGATAACCAGAAACGGTAAAGCCAGCAGAAGCAACCAGCATTTGTATTTTCTTTTGAGTTTCATACGGATCGGATTTATTGGTTGATACTTTTAAATGTGTATTTGTAGTCGAGCGCCGGACAATCCAGCTTGAAAGGAATGCTGAATTCCCCGTCCCGGTAGTACGCAATTACATGGTCGGTTCCGGTGATGCGCAGTTCGTTGGGAAGTACGCTCGTATCCAGGTAACAATCTACTTTCCCGGCGGGAATATCGAAGGTATAAGGCGAGAACGGCACATCGCCGTTCGATAAAGTCGCTCCGCTTATTTTGCTGTCCGTATAATGCAGGGTAAGCCGGAACGTATCGAAGAACGGGAGCCGGGCAGCCAGGTCGATGCCGTTGATATTTACTTCGTCGTACTGCATCACCTGCCGGATGCCGTAGTTTATATCGTAATCGGACGGATAACCGGAGTCCATGAGTGTCCGGTCGCCGGTATCGCAGCCCGAAAAAGCGACGAGTACCGAAACGAGGGCCAGAGCTATGCTGTTTTTTTTCATATAGAGCTTGTTTAATTGAATGAACTGTTACTTGTTTACTATCTTATCTGTTTCTATCCAGAAGAACCGGGGACGATACGTGCTCACGTCGCTGAATTGCTCGGCGTATACTTCCGTGTTCACGTTGTAGCTTACCAGAATCATCCCCTCTTTCGTAAACTGCGGGTGAGCCATGGCATTGTACGTAAACAGATGGGGGATATGCTGCTCGTAAGTTTTAAAAATAAGCTGCTTGTTCCCCCACGGGCCATACGGCCTGTCGGCGGTGAACGTATAGATTTCCCCGGAATTGAACGCTTTATTCTGTGTAAGCAACACATACTTGCCGTTCAGTTTGAAAACATTGAATTGGGAAGAAACCGGTACGCTTCCCAGCCCTTCCAGCCTGACCGCATCGCCGGCGTTCGTACTCCAGCCCGAACCGGTGTAATATTCCCAATCGGTATAGAGTTTATCCGGCGTGGTACGCGCTACCTGTACTTCGGAAATCGGATTCGCGTCGTTTTGCACATCCGCCTGAGCGTATATATAAAGGTAGTCGCCGTCGTTCAACGCCGCCATCCCGTAGTGAATATCCGTCGGGCCGTTGAAGGGAACGGGTTCCGTACGGACGAGTTCGAGACCGGGCAGGCCGTATTCCAGTATGTGCGTCGTTTCGTACCTGAACCCCCACATATCGTCGCTACCCTGATACATCAGGGTTTGGAAGATATACAGCTTATCGCCGGCAACGAATCCGTGTCCGGGCCAGTACCATTTTTGCTCGTCCGGGTAGCCGGGCGGAACGGCTGCCGACGCGTTCTTGTTGCCGTCGGCTCCGTAAAGGGCGCTTACTTTTCCCTGGTCGTACACGATATACGTGTTCCGGTACATCCGGTCGGAAGTAGCGCGTTGTCCGTCGGTTACGGTTCCCACATACGAATCGCCCATCAGGAAAATGCTTCTGCCGTCGGGTAAAGGAACCGAATACATTCCGTCGCCGCCGGTAACGCTGCCCCGGTCCGGAATAATCGCTCCGGCAATCACCTGGTCGAGTCCGTCGATTTTTACCTGGGCCGACTGGGATTTGATAACTTCGTTGTTTACTAACAACGATACGGTTACCGATACCGGCTCGTTATACGGCAGGCGAGTGAAGAAGGTGCGGGTTTCGTCTTTGCCTACGGTTTTTACCGCTTTGGGGTTATCCAACTCGATACGGTAACGGTCGAAACCGATGCCGGCATCCGTCAGTTCCCACGAAAGGTACAGCGTATCGGCGTTGGAAGTGTGGCTGATTCGGGCGAAATCGCCTCCGTCGTTCCCGAACGGGTTCTCTTGAGCGCCCCCGTTGTCCTCCCCGCAAGAGGCGAGGAGGCACAAGCATAGTATCAGGCCTATCATATAAGAGAGGGGATATTTCATGCTAATCTCTTTTAAGATGGGGATTCAACCGTTTTTCACGTATCGGATACGGCAGCAACAGGTCGGCTTCTTCGAATGCAGCCGTATGCCCCGGAGTCTGGTAACCGATCATATCCACCAATTGCCCGGTCGTAACATGCAGGGCTTTGCGGGTGCGCAGCATGTCGTACCAGGTCTGGCCTTCGAAACAGATTTCCCAGAAACGCTCTTTCAATACGGCGTCTACGGAAAGCGAAGCCGGTTTCGTTTCTCCCGGCAACGCCCTGCTGCGCACGGCAAACCAGGCGTCGATGGCATCGGTATCGGTGGTCGTTCCCCCGTCGGCCTGGGCTTTGGCTTCGGCCAGCATCAGCAACACGTCGGCATACCTCAGCAGGGTATAGTTGGCGCCCGATTTTCCGGTGCTCGCCGCCTCGTCGTCCCAGAACTTGTATATAAACGGACCCCCTAACGAAACCGTTCCCGAGTGGTCGAGCGCTTCGTGCTCGGTGTAATAAAAACCTTTTTCTTCCGTCCGCTTATCGTCGGTCGGATAAGAATTGTAGAACAATTGCGTGGGAGCCAATGCTCCTCCGAACGCCGAGTTGGCCGAAATCGCTTTAGCCGGAGCAGGGTAGGGCAGCATGTCGTTATGAACCGGCGAACCTCCGTTATCCGCTTCCCGCTGCAATTGCCAGATATGTTCGCCGCTGTTTTCGGTAGTCCGGAGTTCGGCGTATGTACCGAACAGGCCGAACGCTTTGCTGTTGTATACTTCCAGCGCCTTGTCGTACGCTTTCCG
The DNA here is from genome assembly GCA_048468815.1 of Parabacteroides sp. Lineage (GTDB taxonomy): Bacteria > Bacteroidota > Bacteroidia > Bacteroidales > Tannerellaceae > Parabacteroides_B. Next base: position 4,008 of record DBGBSM010000144.1, on the reverse strand, counting down.
GTAATATTCGGCGCCTTTCTGCAACGGGTATCCCGCCATGGTAAGGTACACCTTGGCATGCAGTGACTTTACGGCCCCTTTGGCTACCCTGCCGCCGGCACTTGTCCACGAAGTGTTTTCCATCAGTTCGCCGGCTTTCGTCAAGTCCGCGTCGATTTGGGTGTAAAGTTCTTCTTCCGGGGTGAGCTCGATTTCCACGTCCGACAGGCTGGCCGTGCTCGTCAGTTTCATCGGTACCGGCCCGTACAGCCTTACCAGGTTGAAATAATTGTAGGCGCGCAGGAAATAAGCTTCGCCTAAAAGCCGGCTTCTTTGCTCTTCGGTTATCGTGCTGCCGTCCATCGAATCGATTCCTTCGATTACGCTGTTGCAGTTCTCGATGGCTTTGTAAGCCGTTTCCCACAGCTTTTCCACGTATCCGTTGTTATCCGCCACGTTCACGTTGATGGCTTGTCCTAAATCCTGCGTACCGGCGCCGCGCGGCCGTTCGCCGTACCCCGGCAGGTATTCCAGGAAGATAAAGGTTTGCGAGCCCACTTCGATGTCGCCGTTGAACAAATCGTCTACGAAGGTATACAATCCGTTCACGGCCGCTTCGGCCTGTTCTTCGTTCTGAAAGTACGCTCCGGGGTTGAGGAAAGTCTTCGGCTTTTCTTCGAGGAACGAGTCGCACGAAGTAAACAGTACCGCTATGGCGGCCAGCCGGCTTAGAGTAGAATATATTTTTTTCATATCGTTCGTATTAGTTTGTTAGAATACCGCCTTTAATGTAGCCGACACCGTGGTGGGGCGCGGGTAAGCGTAAAAGTCGATACTTTGGCCGGTGTCGGTATTGAATGCTCCCACTTCGGGGTCGTATCCCGGATATTTCGTAAGCACCAGGAGGTTTTCGGCCGATACGCCGAGCGTCAATTTATTTACGATTTTGAGTTTCCGTAGCACGTCGGGGTTGAAATCGTACGAAAGCGCTATGTTGCGCACCCGCAGGAAATCGCCTTTGTGCAGCATATACGAGTCTTTTTCGTTTTCGCCGAAATACGTATCCGAAGGAAGACGCAACGCCGGTATCATCGTATTCTGGTGCTCGGGAGTCCAAGCATCCAGGATGGTACGCACATTATTGCTGTACAAAGGCCGGTTTTCCAGCATGGAGTTGGTAATATCCATCACCTTGAATCCGTATACGTAATTCAGGTCTATCATCAGCGAGAAACCTTTGTAGGTAAAGGTATTCACCATCGTGAGGTTGCCTTTCGGCGTACCGCTGCCCATAATCTGGCGGTCTTTTTCGTCGATTACGTAATTTCCGTCCACATCCTCGTACTTGATGTCGCCCGGTTTCTTGCCGTACTTGGCCGCTTCTTCCACTTCGGCCAGCCCCCAGGTGCCGAGGCGTTTATATACGTAGTACGAAGCCCACTTTTCCCCTTCCCGGGCTATCGTATTGTTTCCCGTGTCGATGGTTTCGCCGTTGATGTCGGCTACTACCAGCTTGTTGGTAGAGTATACCAAGTCGGTTACCCACAGAAAGTCGCGGGTGTGGATGTTACGCGATGTAACGGTCGCCTCGAAGCCTTTGTTTACGATTTCCCCGAGATTCGTCCACGTGGTGGAATAGCCGGTGGTGTAAGGAACCTGTTTTTCGAACAGCAGGTCTTTCGTGGATTTGTAATAATAATCCATAATCAATTCCAGCCGGTTATCGAAGAAGCTCAGGTCGAGGCCGGCATTGAACTGGCGGGTCGACTCCCACTTCAAATCCTTATTACCCAGGTTGCTCAGTACCACGTACGAAGTCAACGCTTTATCGAACAAGGTAGAACCGTTGCCATACTGCGATATGGTGCGGTAATTCGGTATCGAGGCATTCCCTACCATACCGTAGCTGGCCCTGAGTTTCATCTGGCTTACCACCTTCCGGGCAGGGCGGAAAAAATCTTCTTCCGAGATACGCCAGCCGGCCGATACCGACGGGAAATAGCCGTATTTGTTATTGGCGCCGAAGTTCGACGCACCGTCGGCGCGGAACGTAAATCCGAGCAAATACCGATCCTTGAAGCTGTGGTTCATACGGAAGTAATACGAGTTCATGGTATTCTGGTTCATGCCCGATTTAGGCTCGTGCCACGTGGTTCCGGCCGACAGGTTGTGATAGTCGAAAGAGTCGTCGAAATATTGTTCCGAGCCGGCCGAAAAACTCTCTGCGCGGTTATAATACCAACTGGCGCCCAGCACGAAGTTCGAACTGAGTAATCCGTTAAAGAACTCGTCGGTATACGTGAAGTAGTTTTCGCTGGAAAGCTTCTGGGTATCGCTTCCGTTTATATCGGCATATCCGCCGTTGTTTTCGCTTACGTCAAACAGACCGGCCTTGGCATAGCTCATTTCCTTCCGGTTAGTCATCTGGTAGTCGCCCTGCGTGGTAAACGTCAGCTTCTTGGTGAGGTTTACGGTGGCGTTCAGGCTGAACAGCGAAAAGTTCGATTTCCACTCGCTTTTCCTGTCGCGCAACAGCAGCAACGGGTTCTCGGCCGTTTCCGAAAGGGGGTAATCGTGCTTGCGTCCCCAAGTGCCGTCTTCATACTGTACGGGAACGATGGGCGGCATCTCGATCATGTTCCGTACGGCTCCCTGGTTAAAAGAGCCTTCCATATCGTTGTTGTTCCCTTTCTGGCTTCCGATGGTGGCGACAACCTGCAGGCGCAGCCAGTCGTTGATTTTGCTGTTTACATTGGCGGTACCCGAGAAACGTTCGTATACCGTTTCTTTCACCAATCCTTCGTAGTTCTGGTATCCTACGCTGGCGTATACGCTCGTACTTTCGCTTCCGGATGCGAACGACACTACATGGTCGTGGCTCACGGCCGTTTGCGTAACCGCTTTCTGCCAGTCGGTATCGTACCGGGGCGAAGCCATCAGCAAGCCGTTGTCGTCGTACCGGTAACTGTCGGAACCGTTTTTAGCGTAATAAAACAGGTTTTCCAGCGGGGTAGAGAGGTGGGGCATCGTTTTTCCGCTATAGGCATAGGCGCGCCGCTGCACTTCCATGTATTCGTCCGAGTTCAGCATGTCGAGCTTCCGGTTCAGGAAACCGAACCCCATCTTGCCTTCGTACGTAACCGTGCCCTTCCCTTGTTTGCCTTTCTTGGTGGTAATCAGCACCACGCCGTTCGAGCCCTGGGCGCCGTACATCGCTGTCGCGGCGGCATCTTTCAGCACGTCGATCGATTCTACGTTGGCCGAGTTGATAATGTCGGGATTTACGCCGATTACACCGTCGAGCACGTAAATAGGGTCTTTACCGGCATTGATGGAGCCCATGCCGCGAACGCGCAGCGACGACGAGCCGCCGGGACGCCCCGACTGGGAAATATTCTGCACCCCTGCTACCTTTCCGGCCACGCTTTGCATGATATTGAATGCCGAAGGCCGGTTGTTCAGTTCTTCGCTCTTTACCGAGCTGACGGCAATCGACATATCCTTTTTCGTCCGGGTTCCGTACCCGATAACCACCACATCTTCCATTACGATGGCATCCGTTTTCAGGATGACGTTGTACTGCGACCTTTCGCTTACGGGCAGCTCCACGGTTTTCATTCCCACATACGTGAATTGCAGGGTTTTGGCATCCGCCGGGATAGCCAGCCGGAATATACCGTCCACATCGGTAGTCGTACCGATAGTGGTGCCTTTTACTACCACGGCCGCCCCGATAACCGGTTCGCCGTTTTCGTCCGTTACCACTCCCGATACGGTTCTTTCCTGCTTTGGCGGTACGGTACCGGAAGAGGCTTTTACCTGCGCGCCGCCCGATAGCAACAGCGCCAGCAAGAACATTAATTTGAACATGCCGGGCAGTATGCCGGACGCATCCGTTCTTCGTTTTCTTTTCATATTAGTAACCAGTTTTTAATTATTAAAAAGTTGCATTTTGCAGATTAACATGCTTTTTCCGGTAACCGGAACATTTCGTTTGTTCGCTGTTTTCCGGTTTCTGCGAGCCACGTC
>DBGBSM010000143.1:0-9716 GCA_048468815.1 Parabacteroides sp. | reverse complement strand
CCCACTGAACGACCGTATATTCTTTCACTTTTTCGATTCATAATTTAATTGTAATCTTTATAACCGGTCCTTTTTGTGCGGAATCGCCTCTCCGTACAAAAAGGCCGGTTCTTTTTATGTCTGCAAAAAAGCAGGCACCCCGTTACCTGAACGGAATGCCTGCCGGGAGGAGAATACTCCTATATTAATACAAGATGGCTAATATTGAACGCGGCTGTGCACGCTGTCGTCGGTAAGTCCTTCCGGCTCGTCGTGCAAGGCCCGGTTGGTGCGGTGCAGCCGTTTCAGTTCGAACGAAAGCATAATCCGGAACATGCCGATAAAAAGGAAAGCGAACGCCACGATATATACTACCGAGAGAGCGCCCATCAGCGGTTGCCACAATACGGCTACCGAGCAAAGAATGGCCAGGATGCCGAACACCAGGTACCAGCCCCAGTCGCGCGTGCCGTACCGTTGCAGGTCGATGGCATAGCCGATGCCCGAGAATCCGCGGAACATCAGCCAGAACGCCACCAGGAAGGGCAGCACGGCCATACTCATGGCGGGGTAATACATCAGGTACAACCCGATAAGCAGGTCGATGATACCGCTGGCCAGGTACCAGCCCCAGCTCGAAAGGTTTTTCCGATTGCTTACGGCAAACGAGATTTCGAATACTCCGCTGATAAACATCGTAATGCTGAATACGATACTGAGCGCTATATAACTTTGTATGGGGGTGAACATAAGCAATATCGCCAATCCTACGAACAGGATTCCGATAAGTAGCGACAACCACCAGTTTTTTACCTGGAAATTAATTCTGTCGAAAAAGGTTTTCATACGCACATCTTTTATGTTGTTAGTAAAATCTACATACAAAACAACATTGATGCGGGAAGTGTTTGCCCGTAACGGATGAAAAATCAGCGGGAAAGAAAAAGGAAGAACCGGATGGCCGCCCGATTTCCTGCTGCGAAGGAACGGTTTCGGACGTTTTTATCTGCACAGCTCTTTTGCCGGATGTTCGCCGGCAACGCGTTTTTCTGCTTTTTCCGTTTTGTTCGCCTCTTTCCGGCCGGCAGTCCGGCAAAATCAGAATAAATCCAGCGAAAGTTGCCGCTTCTCAGCCTTCAGCTTGGCCAAGTGGCGCTTGCCTTGGGGAGTAACCACTTCGAGTTTGTCGAAGCGCGTGCGGATGACCGTTTGTACCGTATAGCTGATGTTTACCGTGTCGCCCAGCTCGTTCAGCTTCCGTTCGATTTCGAGCACGCAGTCAATACACATGCCGCTTACGAACGAGATTTTATCGTGCAACATCTGCTCCTTGAATTCCGTGTCGTTCATGTAAAAGTCGATGATTTCGCCCCCTTTGTTGTACACCCCTTTCCAGCGGAAACGGGCGTCTTTCAGCACCGGCGAGATAATCTCGATGGTAGCCGAGGCGTCTTTTACCGGCGGCAACTCGTCCGAGAACAGGATATACGAGTCGAAATCGTTGCGCTTCACCTCCAACACGCCCGATTTGCTGCCGTTCTTCTCGTTCAGCTCGCGCAGGCTTATTTTCTTTACTTTCGGATACCCCCGCAACGCCTCGAAAAAGTTCGATTTGTATTTGCATACCTTCGGCACGGAGTTGATGCCGTCGAGCAGCTCGCGCGTAAGTACCCCGCCCGTAGCCGAGCGCTTCAGCTCCTTGCGCAGGCACGCCAGCATGTACTGTACCTTTTCCTCGTTATACTCTTCCTTGCCCGCTTGCACCCGGTTGTGGGCGCGCGAAAAAGGAAGCGGGCGGGTAAGCGTTTGCATCACGATGCCCAGCACGATGGAGATAGCCCGCGGGTTCGAACCCGCCACGCCCCATATCTCCCTGAAGCCGCTTGCCCGGTACGGCTCGCAGTAAACGGTCATTTTCACATCCAGGGCGTCGGCCACGTACCGCACGAACGAAAGAAGTTCTTTTTCACAGCGGTATTTAATCTGGGCGTCCATATAACACGAACTGTCGGTAAAGTGATAATGCAGTTCCAACTTATTTGCGAATTGAATAGCCGAAGTACTCATTTGTCCGGAATTTTGAGAATCGAATGTTAGGTATATATCGAAAAAAAAGTGCCGGCAGGCAACACATCCGCCTGGTTTCGACGCCCTAAAAGTAAGCATTCCTGCCGGACGGCGCAAGCATGCAGGTGTTTATTAACGCTAAAAACAGGCGCTCCGCCCTCCGGCGCAGCCGTATCTGGTTCACACGAAGCGCGTTTCGCATCCTTTTTCGAAAAGAACCCCCTTTTACTCTTCCTTTCATCCCGTTTTTTGTTATATCTTTGCCACCTATGAAACCGTATAGATACATCCTGTTTATTCTCTTCATAAGCGTTGCGGCCGCTTTACAGGCGCAACAGACCGTAACGGAAAGCCGCAACGACGTTCCGCCCGCCGCTCCCCGTTCCGTATCCGCCGCCTTACCCGATAGTGTGGCGGTACCCGACAGTCTCCCGAACGATAGCATTGTGCCCCCCCTTCCGGGTAAGGAGAGTAAGAAAGGCTTTTCGCTGGCCGGTTTGTCTTCTTCGTCGAAAGCGAATGCCGACAGCGTGCTGGTGGTCGACAGTATTCCGAAAGATACCGTACGGATACGCGCCTATCGCCTTACCGACCAGTTGGGCGACCCTTACCAGGTGGGGATGGATACCGCCTGGATTAACTTTTACGGGCAAAGCCAGGTAGAGAACAGCCGGCGAATCGCCATGGGATACCTGGCCAACCTCGGTTCGCCCGAGCAAAGCAAAATATTCACCGAGCGCACCGAAGAGCACGATTTCGTATTCGCCGACCCGTTCAGCCGGTATTTTATCTGGCCGCAGACGGCTACCTTTTACGATACCAAGATTCCCTATACCAATATTATGTATACCGACGCCGGCGCCAGCGTGAGCCGGCAGCAACAACTCAAGGGAACCCTTACGATGAACTTCGGCCCTAAAATCAATATCGGGGGCGACCTCGACTACATTTACAGCCGGGGGTACTACAATTCGTTGAGCGCTAAGTTGCTCGATTACCGTCTGTTCGGTAGTTTCACGTCCGACCGCTACTCGATTTACGCCTACCTGACGAACGGCAATTTCGTGGTGGCCGAGAACGGCGGCATCACCGACCAGAATTACATTACTCACCCCGACGATTATATCGAAGGGAAACAACAACTCCAAAGCATCAATATCCCCACCCGGCTCAGTAAAACGTGGAACCGGGTGCGCGGAAAATCGTTCTTTTTTACCCAACGCTACAACTTGGGGTTCAGCCGCGATGTGGAAGTGGCGAGCGAAGATACCACCTTGTCGGTTTTCGTGCCCGTTTCCAGCATTATCCATACGTTCGAGTATACGGCCAACCGGCGCCGTTTCAAGTCGGAAGACCCGAATATAGATAAGGTGTACGGTACCGATTACATTCCCGGACTTCCCGACGATACCACCAGTTATTGGAGCCTGAAAAATACGCTCGGTCTCTCCATTCGCGAGGGATTCCAGGATTGGGCCAAATTCGGCCTCTCGGCTTTCGTTACCTTCGAGAAGCGGCGGTTCACACAGCCCGATTCGGTGGCCATCGAAGTGGTAAAGGCCGACGAAACATGGCCCGAAGATTCCCGTCCCGCCAACCGCATCCGGCAGGTTACCGACGAGTATTCGCTTACCGTGGGCGCCGAGCTGGCCAAGCGGCAGGGCAAAATCTTAACCTACAACGCCCGCGGCGAGCTGGCTTTGCTGGGCGACGACATCGGCGAGTTCCGCGTAACGGGCGAGCTGGAAACGCGATTCAAGCTGTTTAAGAAAGACGCTTCCGTTCGGGCGCACGGGTATATTAAAAATACCCGGCCGGCTTTTTACCAGCGCAGTTTCCATTCCAAATATTTCTGGTGGGACAACGATTTCAACGATGTGCAGCGCATCTTTGCCGGCGCCGACATCCGGCTGGCTTCCACCCGTACGCAACTGTCGGCCGGTCTGGAAAGTATCCAGAACTACATTTACTTTAACCGGGCCGGGCTGCCTGAACAACACGGTAAAAACCTGCAAGTGATTACCGCCCGGGTGAAGCAGGATTTGCGCTATCGCGCCCTGAACTGGGAGAACGACGTGGTGTACCAGTTGAGCAGCGACAAAAGCGTGTTGCCGTTGCCCCAGCTCAGCCTGTACTCCAACTTTTACTTCGCTTTCCGGTTGTTCAAGGTGCTCGATTTGCAGCTCGGTACCGACCTGCATTTGCAAACCGCTTACCATGCGCCGTATTACCAGCCCGCTACCATGCAGTTCCAGGTACAGGACGCGGTGAAGGTGGGCAATTACCCTCTGATGAACGTGTATGCCAACGTGAAGCTGAAGCAAGCCCGTTTTTACGTGATGATGTATAACGTAAGCCAGTACTTCGCTTCGCCCGATTATTTCTCGTTGGCGTATTATCCGCTCAACCCGCATATATTCGAAATGGGTATCGCCGTTTTATTTAATAATTGAGCCTATGAACCGGAAATTGTACGTCCTTTACGGCATTTTGTTAGTGATCGCCTTGCTTACGATGGGCTTGTTGTGGAAGTTCAGCCACCGGGAAACGGCGCTCCCGTCCCGCGATTATCCGGAAATACGGGCGGAAGGCATACTGCGTATCGTAACCGAGTACAACCCGGTAGGATATTACGTGGCGGGCGATACCGTAGAAGGGTTCCAGTACGAGCTGAGCCGGGCTGTAGCCGACCTGTCGGGACTGGAAGTGCAAATGCAACTCGAAATGAACCTCGACAACAGTTTTGCGGCGCTCGAAGGGAACAAATGCGACATCGTGGCGCGCAACCTCCCCGTTACTTCCGAATGGCGCGACGATTATTTGTTTACCGACCCAGTAATGCTCAACAAGCAAGTGCTGGTGCAACGCGCCGTCGACTCGGGCCACCCCGTGCAGCCGATTCGCAACCAGCTCGACCTGGCGGGGAAAACGCTTTACATCCCGCAGCATTCGCCCGGCAAGGTGAGGCTCGAGAACCTGCAACACGAAATCGGGGATACCATTTATATCCGCGAGGATTCGTTGTACTCGTCCGAACAACTGATTATCATGGTGGCCCGGGGCGACATCGATTATGCCGTGTGCGACAAGAAGATCGCCGAGCAGGGTGCCGGGCGTTTCCCCGACATCGACATCCGTACCGACATCAGCTTTACCCAACTGCAATCGTGGGCGGTACGGAAAGATTCGCCGCAACTGCTCGACAGCCTGAACGGTTGGTTCCGCCGACTGCGCGACAACGGCGTGTACGACCGGATTTACAAGCGTTACTATGCGGATTGAGGCCAGTCACGACACCGGTACGAAACGAAATAGGCTTTAGTGCGAACAACGAACAGGGCTACGGCTGCATGGCCGTGTTTGTTTCCGGTGTTCGGAGCGCGTATTCCTTTTATGCCTTCCGCTGAAAACCGTTTCGTATCCGTGCGTATTTCCGCCCGGTCTTACTCAAGTGTGTATTCGGTAATATTTACCAGGATTTCGGTATCGTTTTTCCATTTTACCCAGCCTTCCGCATTTTCGATACCTTCGAAATTAAATTCCCGGGCGCGGCCCTTTTTTACTTTCATCCAGTCGCCCCGGACTTCTGTTACCTGATACGGTAAAAAGTCGGGACGGGCATTTTCGAAAATCTTATTCCCGTCGGGTGCATCATACACCGCATATCCGGTCTGGCCGAAATCGACAAATTCGGCACGTTTCAAAAAATGTTCCCAGGTTTCGAAGGCATAGTATCCTTTATAGTTTCCGGCATTCGACGCCTGTATGCCCGGCAGGCTGCTGCGTTGCGGCCATACGGCGTAACCGGGGTCTTTGCGGATGACAGCGGTTGCAAACCTTTCTTCGTGAATCACCACGCAATAACAGCTGTCGTTTGCCGTCAGCACACGAAATGCCAATTCGGGCGGCAGGGCTGCCAAGCCCATGTTTATCCTTTCGTTTGCCGTTTCGTCCGGATCTCCGCCGTATAAGCTATAGGGCTTCAGCCGTTTCAAGCGTTTTGTTTCATAATGCCATACACCCTTCTCATCCTGCCGGAATGCGAGTGTATCGAAAGGCACGGTGTCGTTTTCGGCACGGTAAAGCGGTACCGGCCGGTCGAACGACACTTCGAGCAACCCCAAGCCGACCGATACAGGATATTCGATTAAATTTAACGATTTGTCGTTTTCCATGTCGTTACTCCGGTTTGTTTGCCCGACACACGGCAATAATGTCGCTGCTGCCAACAAGAGGGTTCCTGCTTTCATTCGGGTAATTGCTTAATAACCTCGTAAATTTACGAAATTACCGCGATAAATACTTTACGTACTTTGTCCTTTTTCGGAGATGTACTACCGGTTGCCGCCTGGCAAATCCGTGCCGTTTACTCGAATAAGATCGAGTCCGATACCGAGAGCGCCTTTCGGAACAACCGGTCGTTTTGGAAGAAAAACTGCTCCTCGCCGAACGCCGGTTTCAACTGGTCGAACCAGGTAGCCTTGGCGTCGTATGCCGCAAAAAACGGAATATCCGCCCAGTTCGGGTTGCGCCCCTGTAAGAACCGGAGCACGAATACCTTTTCCCCTTTTACCTCGGCTACCCCCATCAGTTGGATTTTACCCGGCGAATGGCTCATGCTCGGCCCCCGTACCGTGCGGCATACCCCGCTTACCTGGCTGTAAGCCTTTTTGAAAATCGCCCAGCATTTGTCCAGCGGAATCTCGAAAAAAGCCTTCGAGCCGGTGTCGCGTGCAATAAACATATAGTACGGAATGCAACCCAAATCCACCTGTTTGCGCCACATTTCGGCCCAAAGCGCCGGGTCGTCGTTGATATGGCGCAGCAAAGGCGACTGGGTACGTATCTGCGCGCCTGTGTTCCGGATGCGGGCGATCGCTTCCTTTACCGCGTCGGTCGACAACTCCACCGGATGGTTGAAGTGCGCCTGCACCGTCAGGTTGCGGCCGGCGGCTGCGATTTGTTCGAACAGACGCATCAGGTCGTCCGAATCCGGGTCCGACAGGTAACGGTACGGCCAGTAAGCCAGCGACTTCGTACCGATACGAATCGTGCGGATGTGGCTGAATTCATCCGAGAGCAGCGGTTCGATGTATGTTTTCAGTACTGCGGCAGAAGCCGTCATCGGGTCGCCCCCGGTAAACAGGATATCCGTTACCTTGGGATGCGTTTTGAGGTATTTCAGCAGCAAATCCGTTTCCTTCATGGCGAACTTGAAATCGTTCATCCCCGAAAACTGCGGCCACCGGAAACAAAACGTACAATACGCATGACACGTTTGCCCCTGGCTGGGAAAAAACAGTACCGTTTCGCGGTATTTGTGCTGGATACCCTTCAGTTTTATGCCGCCCATCACCGGCACGTTATGCTCCTGGCCGGCCGGGTTCGGGTTCAGCGTCAGGCGGATTCCGTCGATTACCTCTTTCAGTTTTTCTTTCGGCGCCTGTTCGTCGAGCAACTGTTTCACCTGCATGAAGTGTTTCCGTGCCAGCATTTCGCGGCGCGGAAAATTAAGCGTAAAAATAGGGTCATCGGGAATGTTGTTCCAGTTTATCAACTCTTCCGTAACGTAATTATTCGTTTTGAAAGGGAGCACGCGCCCCACCACTTCGATCGCCTCCTTGTACTCGGAAGGAAGGCTCGCTATCTGGGGTAGTTTTTCGTAATTATGCAATGCATACGATTGATAGGATTTTTTCATGATACCTCCTGTTTTTTTTGGTTCGACACTATATTCCCGCAGCGAATAACCGCACGGGAACCGGTTGGGATAAAATCGGTATGTTAAAGCCGGGCATACCCGGATGCCGCGCTAAACGGCAAGTGTTTAATTTTCATTTATTTTCCGGAGGAAAAAAACAGCGGGAAATGGGGTTTCCGTTCCATTCGAATCCAGTGTAGTAAAACGGCTGTTAGCGTAAGTAAAAGCGTTACCGGAAAATCAATCTGCCAACAAATATAATAAATAACCCGTAAAAATGCAAAACCGTACCAAGTCTTCCTTTAAAATAACCGATAATTGCAGAATATTCCTTACTTTTACACGGTATATACGAAAATGAAAGATGAGATTTGACGAATTAAAGTTAGAAGATGCTGTATTGCAAGGGCTCGATTCGATGCGTTTTGAAGAAACTACCCCGGTGCAGGAGTTAACCATCCCCCTGATTCTGCAAGGAAAAGACTTGATCGCATGCGCCCAGACCGGCACAGGAAAAACAGCGGCCTATGTATTACCCGTAATTAATGAACTGAGCAAAGGAAATCATCCGCAAAATGCGATTAATGCCGTGATTATGGCGCCTACCCGCGAATTGGCGCAACAAATCGACCAGCAAATCGAAGGATTTACCTATTTCGTTCCCGTTTCGGCCGTAGCCGTTTACGGAGGTACCGACGGCATTGCCTGGGAGCAGCAGAAACGCGGCATGGAGATGGGGGCCGACATCGTAGTGGCTACCCCGGGGCGTTTGCTGGCCCACATCAAAATGGGAACTACCGATTTATCGCATGTTTCCTTTTTTATTTTAGACGAGGCCGACCGGATGCTGGATATGGGATTTTACGACGATATTATGCAAATCCACCGGTTGCTTCCGCCTACCTGCCAGGTAATTATGTTCTCGGCCACGATGCCGCCCAAGATACGGAAGCTGGCCGAAACCATATTGAAAGAGCCCGAGGAAGTGAAGATTGCCATTTCGCGGCCGCCCGAAACGATTCTGCAAACCGCTTACGTGTGCTACGACATGCAGAAGCTCTCCATCCTGCAATGCTTGTTCTCCGAAAGCCGGCCCAAGCGGGTAATTATTTTCTCTTCCTCCAAATTGAAGGTAAAGGAGTTGAGCAGCACGTTGAAGCGGATGAATTTCAATGTGGCCGCCATGCACTCCGACCTGGAGCAGACGCAGCGTGAAGAAGTGATGAAGGAGTTTAAAAACGGCCATATCGACATCCTGGTGGCTACCGATATTGTTGCCCGGGGTATTGACATCGACGATATCCGGCTGGTAGTGAACTTCGATATTCCGCACGACCCGGAAGATTACGTACACCGCATCGGCCGTACCGCCCGCGCAGGAGGTGAAGGGTTGGCCATCACTTTCGTTTCGATCGACGAGCAGAGCGGTTTCCAGCGTATCGAACAGTTCCTGGGAAAAACCATTTATAAAATTCCCTTGCCGCCCGAAATAGGAGAGGGGCCGGCCTACGAACCGGAAAAGCATCCTTACCGGGGCCGTCGCGGACGTCCCCGCAAAGACGACCGCTCGCCGCGTCCGCAGGGACGTACTTCTTCCTCCAAACGCGGCAGACCCAAAAAACAGAGCTAAGCGCCGGCGTTTGCCGGAAAGGCTGCTTGATTGAACACCGTTCACGGAGACACAGCGCATGCATTCAAAAGGATTTATCGAAGCGCTCCGTCTCCGTTTTTTTATGCCCGTAACGGAAGTAATCGCATAAATCGTCCGTTTGAACTCCGAAGCATGGCAACATGGAGAAGGAGAAAAGGATAATAAGATAAGGTCCTGTTTCTTCGGTTCAAGCCAACGAAATGAAACCCCGCCGTGGTAACGGCCTAAACTCCCTGTCGAGGAAAAAGCCACCCTTTGAGTAACAAGCTCTTTGTTTCTTTCCCCAAAAAGAAAACAGGCAGATGTACGGAATACACC
>DBGBSM010000142.1:0-2100 GCA_048468815.1 Parabacteroides sp. | reverse complement strand
GTGTATAATAGCCTTCTTTTGACGGATTCTGAAAACTTGTTTTTTTCTCTAAATGAGTTGTGTAAAGAAGAGCGTTTATCTTTAGTCATATATAGAAGTGGGTTGCGTAAGCGCTTTTATTTTCCGTAGTTTTTGTTTTTATTCAACAACCCTTTCTTTTTCAGGAAACAGGCAGCTACTTCCCGTTCCGGTTTCCCGGCTACGTCGACCAGGTAGTTGAGTTCCGACATTTCCCGGTTCGTAAGCACGTCTTTCATCTTCATCAATACTTTTTCCAGTTCGGGGTGGAGCGACAGCGTTTCTTGCCGTATAACGGTGGCACAATAGGAAGAGGGAAAGAAGTTCTTATCGTCGTTCAATACTTTCAGCCAGCCTTCGCTTAGCGGACCGTCGGTAGTAAAAACGTTTATTACGTCGGTACGGCCGGATTCGATGGCGTTGTATTTAGATTGTATGTTCATCTCCGTGGCTTTTTTGAACTTCAGCCCGTAGTAATCGCACAGGGCGTCGTACCCTTGCGGAATTTCGAAAAAGTCGTATTCCGCTCCGAAAGAAAGAACATCCGGGTAACGCGCCAAGTCGGAAAAGGCGGCCAATCCGTATTGCTGCGCTTTCCCGGTATCTACCGCCAGGCTATATGTATTACTGAAACCGTACGGCGCTATCCAGCGCAGGTCGTATTTCAGGAGGTATTCTTTTTTCAGTTCTTCGTATAATTCTTCGGGCGGTAGCATCGAGTCTTTTTTCAGTACGACAAGCCAACCGGTACCCGTATATTCGGGGTACAGGTCGAAGTCGCCTTTTACCAATGCCGGGTGAATGCTACCGGTTCCTCCGCTTATCCCCTGAGTGATGCTTACCGCTAACCCGGTATGCTCCGCGATTAGCAAGCCGAGCATTTCGCCCAGGATAGCTTGCTCTGTCATCGGCTTGGTCGCAATGCGGATGGTGGCGTTTTGTTTGCGGTGCGTACAAGCCAGCAGGCAGCCCGTAAGTATAAGGAGTAAAAGTTTATTCATACCGATGGCTTTGTTTTTTTTGATAGGGTTTTATACTATCCGGTTCCCCGGCCTGTATACCTTATTATATATAACTTTCTTCTTTGGAAAGAAGTTTACCGGAGGTCCGGAAAAACGGCGACCGGTGAACTATTCTTTTTGCGTGGCTGTTTATTAACCAATAAACCGAATAACGATATGACTGAAACCTTTTTGAATTATCCGGATTGGCAGAATACGGCCGATACGGTTCGTTTGATGCTTCAGATGGCGGGAAAAGTAAAAGCGGCCCGGTGCGACGAACGTCCGGAACGGGCGCACGTACGCCTGTATCTTACTGCCGACGGGCTTACTACCGGCCTGATTCCGGGTGCCGGGTATCCGTTCGAAATAACCTTCGATTTCCGGCAGCATCAGGTAGAATTTAAAAATTCGGAGGGAGTAAATACGGCTATTCCGCTCCAAAACGGAGTTACGATTGCCATGTTTTACGAACGTTTTACGAAAGCGCTCGAGTCGATAGGCTCGCCTACTTCCATCGATACGTATCCGGAGGCGTTTTACGATCCTATTTCTTTCGATCAGGATGAAATTCGTCACTGGTACGATGAGCAGGCTGTGATGGCATGGATGCGGGATATGCAGTTCGCCTACGGTGTGTTGACGAAATTCCTGGCTCCTTTCCGGGGGAAAACGGCTATGCCTGCTTTTTATTTCGATATGATGGGTTTGTCGGGTGCGCTGTATAGCGGTGAGCCGGCTCCGTCGGATAAAGATACGGATACGCGCCGGCATGCGTACGACGAGCGTTTTTTCGAAGTGGGATTTTTCCCGGGGGATATCCGGCTGCCGTTGGCTTCGTTCTATGCGATGCCTTATCCTTTTATCGGCGATACGGGCGAATACGAGAAGCTATTGCAACCCTATAAGGCTCGTTTCGTTCCGGAGAAAAAGAAATTTTTCCTAACCCTGGACGATGCGTTGTCGTATTCCGACCCGGCCGCTACGGTAAGCGGGTTTTTTAATTCGGCTTTCGATATCGTACAGGGTTTGCATAAATGGGAAAATATCGATTGGATTGCCCGGCCGTTGATGTATAAAG
>DBGBSM010000141.1:0-4176 GCA_048468815.1 Parabacteroides sp. | reverse complement strand
GTGTTGAGCACATGGCCCATCCGTTCTTTTTTGGTACGCATGTAAAACTCGTTATGCGGATTCGGCTCCACCTCGATGGGAAGCATTTCCACCACTTCCAGCCCGTACGCTTCCAGCCCGACGCGTTTTACCGGATTGTTCGTCATCAGTTTCATTTTGGTTACTCCGATAGCATGCAGGATATTGGCGCCTACGCCGTAATCCCGTTCGTCCGCTTTATGGCCCAGGCACAGGTTCGCATCTACGGTATCCATGCCGTCTTCCTGGAGTTTATAGGCTTTCATCTTTTCCATCAACCCGATGCCGCGCCCTTCCTGGTTGAGGTATACGATAGCGCCGCGCCCTTCCTTCTCGATGATTTGCATGGCCTGGCGGAGTTGTTCGCCGCATTCGCAACGCAACGAGCCGAAAATGTCGCCCGTGGCGCACGACGAATGTACCCGTACCAGTGCCGGTACGTCGCCCGAAAGGTCGCCTTTTATCAGCGCCACGTGTTCCAGGCCGTTCGATTTCTGGCGGAACGGAATCAACCGGAAGTGGCCGTATTGGGTAGGCATATCCACTTCGACTCCTTTTTCAACGAGCGATTCCGTCTGTAGCCGGTAGGCAATCAAGTCTTTTATGCAAATGATTTTAATCCCGAACTTTTTCGAAACCTCCATCAGTTCGGGCAGGCGCGCCATCGTTCCGTCGGGATTGATGATTTCGATAAGCGCTCCGGCCGGATACAGTCCGGCCAACCGGGCTAAATCCACCGCCGCCTCGGTGTGTCCGGCCCGGCGTAATACGCCGCGCGAACGGGCCCGCAAGGGGTTGACGTGGCCGGGACGTCCCAGGTCGGACGGTTTGGTTTTCGGGTCGGCCAGCGCCCGTATCGTGGCGGCCCGGTCGCGCATCGACACGCCCGTGGTACAACCGTTTCCCAATAAATCCACCGTTACGGTGAAGGGGGTTTCCAACAAGGACGTGTTGTTGGCCACCTGCATATCCAGTTCCAACTCCCGGCAGCGTTCTTCCGAGATAGGCGCGCACAATACGCCGCGTCCGTATTGGAGCATGAAGTTTACGTGCTCGGGCGTGATTTTCTCGGCGGCGATAATGAAGTCGCCTTCGTTTTCACGGTCTTCGTCGTCTACCACGATCAGGAATTTTCCTTGCCGGAAATCTTCTATCGCTTCTTCGATGGTGTTTAGTTTGAAATCGCTCATATCGTTTGCTTTTCAGAGTTATCGTTTATTATTAATCGGTTGAGTTCGCCGTTTACCCGGGCTACGGTATGCAACTCGTGTAACAACAGCTTCCGCTTGTACATGGCTACCAGGTAAAGCGGCAGTCCGACCGGAAAAATCACTGCGGCCAGCAGGCCTGTCCATCCGTTGAACGGACTGTGGTGCTTATATCCGTTCAAGATAGGATAGTCCATCAGCTTGTTCAATACCAGGATGCGGTCCGAGTTGCTCAACTCGTCGATAATCGTTTCCAGTTGCCGGTTGATTTGTTCGGCGGCCGTATCTTTTTTTCCTTCTTTCCAGAAAGCGAAATACGGCTTCCAGCGTTTGTTTCGTTGCAGGAAACGGTTGATTTCGGCCGTAAGCGCGTCCAGCCGGGCCGGCATCTCCGTATAGTCGGGTGTAAAAATAATGACTTCTTTCCGCGCGATATTCCGGCCGGCCCGTTTGCCGAACAGGTTTTTAATCGCGTTGATGTAGGTATCGCTATTGAGGATAACCGAGTCGTTCACGGCTTTGTAAGTAAGAAAAATACCCAACGGGGTAAGGATGGCCGAGCTCAGCCACATGCCTTCCCAGGCGTTCCAGATGCCGTCGCGCGCCATTTTGAAACCGATGTTGTCGATGATGTAGTAAAAAATAAAGAGCAACACCGAAATCACCACCGGCATTCCTAAGCCGCCTTTCCGGATGATAGCGCCTAAAGGCGCCCCGATAAAGAAAAACACCATGCAGGCGAACGAAAGGGTAAACTTCTTGTGCCATTCGGTTTGGTGCCGGCGCAGCTTGTTCGCTTCCTCGCCGATGGTAGCCGCCTTGAAAAAGTAATCGGCCTTGATGGTTTCGATATGCGAAATCGCCCGCGAAAGCAATGCCGAGCGGGTGGCAGGCGGCTGCGCCTTGTAAAGGCTGTCGTAGTTCAGCACGATAACCGATGCTTCCGGTTCGGCGATTGGTTGCGAAATCGTATCTTGCGGTACGGCTTTCGGCTGTTCTTTCCCGATAGTCCTTTTATACGACGAAGCGATAACCGACCCGGAGTTGAGCGTTTTGATACTGTCGAGCCGGACGGAAAGCGAGTCGATGGAAGTAGTAAGTTCTTTCAGGTTCTTCCCGGCGTAATTGTTTTGGAGAAACGAGTCGTCCACCCGGGTGAAGTTGGCGTCGAACTCGATGAGGATGTCTTTGCTGCTGAATGTTTCGCGCCGGTACGGAACCGATTGCCGGTTTTTGCCCGTTTCCCGTTGCGACAGGTTTTCGAACGATTCGCCGTTGAAAAGCGAAAGTACGAGAAACAGCTTGTCGGCCGAGGTTTTCAGCAATCCCGAGTCGGCGACGATTACCGTGGCGTTGTCGAATCCCTTGGAATAGTCGTAAATCATCACGTCGCGCAGGATGCCCGTGTCTTTGTCTTTCGTCTTTACGTATACGTTATAGCCGGTTATTTCCTGGTAGAAAGCTCCTTCGGGAATATCGAGTTCGGGCGATTTCTGCCGCATGGAATAAAGCAGCGTATACAGTTTTACCTGCGCTACGGGCGTTACGTTATTCTGGAAAAAGAAAGCGCCTACGCATACGAAGCAAAGCGTGATAATCAACGGGCGCATAATGTGTATCAGCGAAACACCGGCCGATTTCATGGCCAGCAACTCCAGCCGCTCGCCCAAGTTCCCGAAGGTCATCAACGAAGCCAGCAGGATAGCTAAGGGAAGCGCCATCGGTACGAGCGAGAGCGCCGCGTACATCAGCATTTCGGCCAGAACGGGGATGCCCAATCCTTTTCCTACCATGTCGTCGATGTATCTCCACAGAAACTGCATGAGAACGATGAACAGGCAGATGCCGAAGGTCATAAAGAACAACGGCAGGAAGGTTTGGAGCATGAATGTGTATAATCGTTTTATTTTAAACATTTATCTCTTCCGGTTGAACGGACAAAATTAATGTAAAAAACGATACGGCGCCTATTTATTATTGTGAAACAACACTAAATGCCCAGGGTACGCTTCAGGGCTTCTATCTGCGAATCCCACAGGTTGATGGAGTCGGCTTTATCGTCGGGCTCGGCGAAATCGGTAATTTCGAGTGCGGTAGCGCCTGTAAGCTCGATCGGGTGGATGATAAATTCGAAGTAAGCGCGGGCATCGTCTTCCTCTACCCAGCGGTACCGGACGGTAATACCCGGCTTCATGCTTACCAGCTCGGCTTCCTCGGTGGTGCGGTTCCACTTGAATGTATAGATATTTCCGTTAATCATTACCTCTTCGGCAAACCAAGCGGAAAGGCCGGGCGGAGTAGTAAGGTGGTTCCACAGGCTATTTTGTGAAACTTTATCGAATATATATTCGATGTGAAACTTCTCTTTCGTCATCTTCAGTGTGTTATTAACGCGGAGCAATTTACATAAAACATTTCTTTATACCAACAAAATACCCCGTAAAAAAGTTCTATGTGATAGCCTTTTAGCTTTCCATGCCGGTTGCAGCTCGAAAAAAAATGTTCCGAACTGTTGCACAATAGAAAATTAAAATCTACTTTTGCAGCACCAAAACGGTAATAACGGCGAGATAGCTCAGCTGGTTAGAGCGCATGATTCATAATCATGAGGTCCCCGGTTCAATCCCGGGTCTCGCTACGATGAACTCCCGATAGTCGATAGATTGTCGGGAGTTTTTTATGGCTCGCCCGGTACGAATAAAAATGGCCCGGACGGAAATTCCGCCGGGCCGGGGTTGTCAAACAAAATAGCGCTAACTAATGGAAAGTGCAATGTTTTTGGCTCGGTTGCTTATATCTATTAAAGCGTTAGCCAATTTTTTCCGCTCTTCCGGTGTGAATTGGGCGGGTTTCCCATTTACAAGCAATCCGTTTATTCTTTGATAAAGCCAACTGCGGCTTTTCCCGAAATAGTCTTCTGCTATTCGGGAAAGAGACAGGTAATTTTCAA
>DBGBSM010000140.1:0-1915 GCA_048468815.1 Parabacteroides sp. | reverse complement strand
GTAAGAAGCATCATATACCCAATAATCGAGAGAATAAGAACCTAACGCCTGACCGGCATTACTCGGTTGCGGCAAAATAGCATCGGTATTTCCATTGCTCGGCAAATAACTTTGCGGAAACATATATTTTCCGTATTGCCACATATAATTCTGTTGCGAACGCATCGGCGAAGGCATGTTACCGGTTACATTGGCTGCACCCTGGAAGAATAATTCCACATCCAAGCCTTTCCATCCGCCGCCTAACGTGAAACCGTACAACGTAAGCGGCGTAGTACCCGGTTGACCATTATATTTATGGTCAGCCCCGTCGATTACACCGTCGTGGTTCAAATCTTCGATCATAGCTGTTCCGAGATTATAGTTAATATTACTGCGGTGAACAGAGTTATACAGGTCGTCGTACGAACCGAATAAACCGGTCGAGCTCATCAATGCTCCGTATACATCCTGCATATCTCTTTTACCCAAACTGGTTCGTCCAGGATAATACCAGGTAGTACTTTGGTTAGAATGACGCGTTACCCGTTCATCCCAATACGAATAAGTTACTCCCAACCGGTAATTGAAATCGCCGATGCGGTCGTTCCAGTTTACGGCAAATTCGATACCGCCCTTCCGGCTGGTTTCGAACGGCGCATTGATTTGAGGTGTATTCGGCATACCCAATAACGGGGTATAAATTACTTTATCGTTCATATCCATGGCTGCGCCATGGTTCATATACAAATAGGTGTCGAACGAACCGGTCAACCGGTCTTCCCACATACCGAAGTCTACACCACCACTTAACTGGCGTGATTTCGACCACGTTAAATCGCTGGCTACCTTCCATTCTTTCCAGGCTGCATTCGATGTCATATTTTCTCCCAGCAAGATATTAACGATCGGATCGGATAAATTAGAGCCCGTACGTACCTGTGCATATTGGTTCATAAAACTGAACGGGCTTCCGATTTCACCCCCTACGATACCGTAACCGAAACGAATCTTGAACTGGTTCAATACTTTCGGATTGATGATATCTTTGATAAAATCTTCCTCGGTCAGTACCCAACCGGCAGAAGCCGCCTGGAAGAAACCCCAGCGCTTGTCGGGGCTGTAACTCAACGAAGCATTGTAGTTGGCGCTGTACTGAATCATGTATTTGTTAGCATAATCGTACGTAACCCGGCCTACAAACGAGGAAGATCCCCATTTCCCTTCCGTACCGCTTTTGCTCTCATAAGTAGTACCCGCTCCGATTTGAGGTACATAAATAGTAGGATATCCCTTTACGGTAATAGCCGTTTCGTTGGTGTTCCGCACCTGGCTCTGGTATGTAAGCATACCGCTTACCGTGTGTTTACCGAACGAACGGTTGTATTCGGCCTGGAAAATACCCGTAGTCAACAAATAGTTGTTCCATTTCTGATACACCGACGCTTTCATCGGATCATAATTATTAGGCGAAGTAGCAGCCGGACTGCTGTAAGAACCGATTTCAGGATGATCGAACTTCTTGTTCATGGTGTAGCTGGTACTGAAGTTAACGCTTCCTCCCACTGCCAATCCTTGCACCCAAGGTATATTCCATTTCAACCCCATATTGGCCTGCAAACGGTAATCGCGCGTATCGTTGAATCCGGTACTGAACCAACCGGCTGGCGAACCGGCACGTTGCAACCCTGTGCTCCATTCTTCCGGCATATTGGAAACATCTCCGTTTTCGTAAATCGTTTTATTGAAAATAAAGTCTCCTTTCGACGGACGTTTTTTAGTAGAGGTAATTCCGTTCAGGTTTAAGGTAAAACGAAGGCTTTTGTCGTTCAGCAGATAGGCTTCGGTATTCACCATGGCGTTAATTTGCTCGTAGCCGTACGTATCGTCGAGCCCTTTCTGGTTGAGGTAACCCAAACTGGAGTAATACCGGATC
>DBGBSM010000139.1:0-3992 GCA_048468815.1 Parabacteroides sp. | reverse complement strand
GGTAGGGCGTGACGACCGAATCAACAAAGGGCGCCAGGCGCTTCATACTTTATTGAAGGGAAAGGATTTATCCAAACCGGTTATCGTGCTCGACCATCAGCCTTATTCGTTCGCGGAAACGGCGATGAACGGCGCCGACATCGGTTTATCGGGGCATACGCACAATGGCCAGTTATGGCCGTACCCGTTGGTGATGAAATGGATTTACGAGTGCCCGTACGGAGAATATCAGAAAGGGAACACCCGCTTTTATGTTTCTTCGGGCCTCGGAGTAGCCGGACCGCCTTACCGGGTGGGAACGGTTTCGGAAATGGTGGTGCTTCATATCCGCTTCGAGCCGGAACAGGCTCTTTCCGGACAGAACTTCCAATCGATACAACCCAACTAAGCAAACAGGTAATTCGGCTCAAATCATCCGGCTGATAAATCTTGGACTCGTCGCTCGATTTCCTCTTCCGACGGTATAAGTTCTTTCGCTACAGGAATAAAAATAAAGCGGCACGGAAAAGGGTATTTCTACCACATCTTCCGTGCCGCCGTTTTTTTATTCTGTTGCCGGTTAATCCATATCTTCGGAGTCAAGCTCCTCGTCGTCGTCCGGCGTATCCGAAGCCGACTGGTGGCTTTCTATCAAAACCGGGGAGGTTAAGGTACGGTGATATAAATCCGGATCGCCCAACACTTCCAGCGCTTTGTCGAGCACGATATCGTCTTTCAACGTTTGAATCATCTCGCCTTTCTGGAAATAATACCGCTTGGCTATTTCTACCGAAATCATATCTGTAATTTGTTTTTTAAACCGGTCCAGATCCCTGTCCAGGTCGGGCGTTAATTTGGCAGCCAACGCTTTGTATTCTTCCGCAGCCTCGTTCATATATCCTTCGATTTCGGCCACCTCTTTGAGATTCTTCAATACCTTTTCGCTCTGGCGGTCGTAGGAAAAGTTCTTGCTCTTCACAAATGCCTTGAACGATTCGTAATCGCTTTCGGGAAACACGAACGTTTCTACCGGCGCAATCGTTTTATGCTGCTGCGCCCATTCGGTTACATAATCGAAAATGATATTATCGAGATAAAGATACATCAGCATTGTGGGCGATTTGGGTTCGTCTACTTCGAAATCGGGCGTAATGCCGCCGCCGTCGCGCACCATGCGGCCGTTGGGCGTTTTAAATACCGTAGTAAGGCTGTCGGGCACGTGCCCGGGGCTTCCGTCGGCGTTCCGGTGCGAGTAGTCGATAGCCTGGATGCAACGCCCGCTCGGCGTATAATATTTCGAGATAGTAACTTTTAATGTACCGTTATACGGCAACTCGCGCGTAGATTGCACCAACCCCTTCCCGAACGAGCGTTGCCCCACCAATACGGCGCGGTCTAAATCCTGCAAAGCGCCCGAAACGATTTCGGAAGCCGACGCCGAATTGCCGTTGATTAAAACCGCCAGCGGAATTACCGTGTCGAGCGGTTCCGTGGGCGTACGGTAAGTACGGTCCCATTGCCGCAGCTTTCCTTTGGTAGTGAGTACCACCTCCCCTTTCGGAACGAACATGCTCAATATCTGGATAGCCCCCTCCAATACGCCGCCGCCGTTACCCCGCAGGTCGAGCACCAGCGACTTTATCCCGTGGTTTTTCCGCAAATCTTCGTAAGCGGCTCTCACCTCCTGGGCGCTTTTCTCATTGAAAGTCTGCAAATAAATATAACCGATACTATCGTTCCGCACCCCGTAATAAGTAACCGGATTAACGGCTACGAGCTGCCGGGTTACTTCCACTACGCGAGGCTTCTTCTCGCCCGGCCGTTGTATCTTGATTTTCAATTTCGTATTAGGTACTCCCTTGAGCAAATCGCTCACTTCGGACGATGTTTTTCCCACCACGTCTTTATCGTCGATAGCGAGCAACCGGTCGCCCGCTTTCAGGCCGGCTACGGCAGCCGGCATACCTTCGTACGGCTCCACGATAATCACATGATTGTCGCGCTGGCTGATTACAGAGCCGATACCGCCATACTCGCCCGTAGTAATCAGCTTGATTACATCCGACTGTTCCTCCGGAAAATACTCCGTATACGGGTCGAGCCCTTTCAACATGGAATGGATGCCGCGTCCTATTGTTTTTTCTATATCTACCGAATCTACATAAAACAGCTCGACTTCCTTTACTATCGCATTGAAAATATCGAGATTCTTACTTACTTCAAAACGGTTGTCTTTTTCCTGAGCCGCCATATTTCCCGCAACAAGCAGGAAAAGGAAGGCCAACAACCCTTTGAACCTTTTCGCTTTAAAACCATTATACATATCCGACCTAATTTTTTGAGAGGTAAAAGTAAAGAAATTATAGCAGGGTTAAGCTAATATGGCATTCACTTTTAACTTTATTTGTTCCCAGTGTTTTTCGGGTATTTTAGCTCCTATCACTTCGATAATGTATCCGGCAAGCAGCGACCCGATACGGCCGCACTGTTCCATAGTGGCATTCCGGCCCAGGCCGTATAAAAACCCCGCAGCGAAATGGTCGCCTGCGCCGGTAGTATCCACCGGCTTGCCGCCGCTTGCCGGTACGGAGATAACCTGATTGCCGGCACCGATCAGGGCACCGTCTTTTCCTAACGTCACTATAGCGAATCGCACATCCGCTGCAAGCGTACGAACCGCCTCCCGGGCCGGTTGCCCCGTATAGGCTTCGGCCTCGCTTTCGTTACAAAACAAAACATCGACATACCGGGGCACCAACTCGTGCAACAACGCACCGCACGAACGTACCACATTGAAATTAGCCAGGTCGAGTGCAACCAGCAATCCGCATCTTTTGGCCAGTTCCATAGCCCGGCGTAATAACAAGCCGTTTACGATAAGGTATCCTTCTATATAAAGGCAATCGTACATCCGGAAGATTTCTTCCGACAATTCATCGGGCCCCAACGTAGCCGCCGGCCCCAGGTAAGTGGCCATCGTACGTTCGCCGTCAGGCGAAATCAGCACGGTGGAACTTCCCGTTTCACCGGGAACCTGGATAAAATGAGGTGTGACGCCGGCTTTTTCGAGCTCCTTTTCATAAAAAGCGGCCAACTCGTCGATGCCTGTTTTGCCTATATACCCCGGCTTACCTCCTAATTCGGCAATCGCCCGCATCGAGTTCGCCACCGAGCCGCCGGGCGCAGAGGTATATTCCAGGCGGCGCTGCGCCTCCCGTATAGCAAGCATTTTCTCCCTGTCTATCAAATCCATACCTCCTTTTTCAATTCCTACTTCATCCAATACGGCGTCGGTATCCAACCGGAGTAAAACATCTACTAATGCATTTCCAAGTCCGAGTGTTCTCATTTTTCCAATTTTTTTTGTGCAAAGATATTGCATATTTCAAAAAAAGCCTCTACTTTTGCAGTGCAATTTCGAGAAGGGGCCGCCCTTCGGATTATTCTTCCTTAGCTCAGTTGGTTAGAGCATCTGACTGTTAATCAGAGGGTCCTTGGTTCAAGTCCAAGAGGAAGAGCGAAGAAGCCGGCAAATACCCGATTTGGCCGGTTTCTTTGTTTTAATGAACATACAACCGATACCTTTAACTATGGCAAAAAACAACTTCTCCCTTTCACCCCTCCGTTCGTTTCGCATCCGTACCCAAACCGGCCCGGAGCAGATTAACCGACTTCTCTCACACGGCTTATCCGCTTTTAGCCGGATAAGCCGCTACACTATTGGCCCTGATTTATACGACCACTTCCCGGCAATTGGCATTCGTTTCCTTTCATGCCCCGCTTTATTTACCCACGGCATACCGGTTCCTAACGATACAACCGGCAAAAGCCTTACTTCATATGGGGGCGAAACCAGCCTGCAGCACTTGAATTTCTAAAGCATTAGAATAGAAAAGAGCACAAAAGCGCATATTTGTTATAAAAATCAAGTTTTCAAACAAATTTAACACTAAACATAGCTATCCTTATTTTTTTATTCCTATTTTTGCCCATGACAATAAGGCACATTAAGC
>DBGBSM010000138.1:0-3637 GCA_048468815.1 Parabacteroides sp. | reverse complement strand
TCGGAACACCGGTTGATTAAAAGACGGTATTATCCGGTATACGATTACCGCGACCGGGATAAAATAGCCAACTCGGCCCAAAGCAAAAATTACAATATCCAGGATTATAACCACAAGGCGACGATGTTGAACACACAATTCCTGCTGGATTATAATCATACGTATAACGAGGTGCATCAGGTTACAGGTTTGTTCGGGTTTACTTCCGAATCGTTCCGGAGCGAAGAAAATGAAATCAGGCGTAACTTCGTCGACCCTGATTTGTATCAGGATACCGACGAAACGGTTTACCAAACGGAAAGTTATAACACGCCGAACGGTTTTCGCGAAAGAGCGTTGCATTCGTGGCTGGGGCGTTTGGGATATTCGTATAGGGATAAGTATTATGTCGAAGCGAGTTTCCGTTACGACGGTTCTTCGCGGTTCGCAAAGGATAATCGTTGGGGATTTTTTCCCTCTGCGTCGTTGGGCTGGCGGATTTCGGAAGAAAAATTTTTATCCTTCTGGAAAGAAAAAATCGGCGATTTCAAAATCCGGGGTTCTTACGGTTTGCTGGGTTCGCAAGCTGTCGACGATTACCAGTTTATGACTACCTATAAAATCAATTCCGATCAATACGGTTTCAACAACTCGTCCGTTACGGGAACTTCGTTTACGTTCGGGAACATGGATTTGTCGTGGGAAAAAACAAAAACCCTGAATGTCGGGTTCGATGCATCTTTTCTGAACAATGCGTTGAACGTTACCTTCGATGTATTCAACAAATCCACTTCCGATATTTTATTGAAACCGCTTACACCGGGTACGTTAGGCGGTGCTGTTCCGAAAGCGAACATCGGCGAAATGCGTAACCGGGGTTGGGAATTGACGGTTAATTACCGGTTGCATCATAGCGATTTTTCTCATGTATTCGGATTTAACATCGGAGATTCGCGGAATGAAGTGGTAAAATATGGTGACGAGGCCATTACGCTGTCCGACGGCGTGGAACGGATTATTCGCGAAGGGGAAGCGCTGTACAGCTATTACGGTTTCCTTACCGACGGTTTATACCAAACGGAAGAAGAAATAAAAAACTCACCGAAATTCGACGGAGCCGATTTGAAACCGGGGGATGTAAAATACGTCGATCGCGATAAAAACGGAGTGATCGACGATAACGACCGGTGTGTTCTCGGAAACGCTTTTCCGCGTTATATATTCGGATTCAACTATAACTTTAATTGGAATGGAATCGATTTCGGCATGCTGTGGCAAGGCGTCGGTAAACGGGATATGGCTCTCCGGGGCGAAGTGTACGAACCTTTTCACGGAAGTTATTCCTATGTAATGTACGAACATCAGTTGGATTACTGGACTCCAGCCAATCCGGATGCTAAATATTCCCGTTTAATTAATGTATCGGCCGGGTCGTCGTATACGAATAACTTCAAGCATTCGTCCGACCGGAACTTATATAATGCCGCTTATCTGCGATTGAAAGATATTCAGCTGGGATATACTATTCCTTCCGGTTTTACGAAAAAGATAGGTATTAGCAAATTCCGGTTGTACCTGAATGCACAGAACCTGCTTACGTTTACTAAAAATACGTTTATCGACCCCGAATCGTCGGAGTTCGGAAACAATATGAACGCCAGCGGGGCAAACAGCGGAAGAAACTATCCGACCTTGAAATATTTCGGGGGAGGAGTGGAAATTCAATTTTAACAGAAACAAGCATCCGGAAAAACCGGAAGCGCATCCATACCTTTCCGGCACGGCTTATATAAAAGGAGAGATGCGTTTGCTGTAAACCGGATGTTAAAAATAAATTATACCGAATATGAAAGCAATATCGTTTGATTATTTATTGGGGCCTTCTTTCATTTTTTGTATGCTGTTGCTCGCAGGCTGCGTCGATTTGGACGTAGAGCCTACGGATAAGTATACGGATGGAAATTACTGGACATCGGAAGCGAATGCTTCCGCTATGTTGAATACAGCCTATAAACAGATGAATTCTCCCGATTGGGTTTTCCGTGACGAACGGTTGAGCGATAATCTGTATAACGGATATGGCGGCGATGCCGTTAAAAATATTACCAACGGGCAGGCAACGTCGTCGACCAATCTTTTCAACGAGGTGTGGAATGATATTTACAGTGGAATTAAAACCACTCATACGCTTTTGGGCAACATCGACCGGGTGGAAGATATGGACGAAAACCTGAAAATCCGCATGAAAGCGGAAGCTCGGTTTATACGGGCTTTCCTTTATTTCCAGGCTACGAACTGGTACGGAAACGTACCGTTCTTTACCGAAGACATCGATGAGGCGACGGCTCGAAAGATTTCTCCCACGCCGCAAGCCGAAATCGTAGCCTGGATACATCAGGAACTGGAAGAAATCGCTGAGATATTACCCACCAAAGAAGAATACCCGGAGGCCGACCGGGGCCGGATTACGGCCGGTGCGGCTGTGGCGATGAATGCCCGGGTTGCATTGAACTTCAATGAATGGGCCGAAGTGGTAAGTTATACGGAGAAACTTATCGACTCGAAAGAGTATGGCGAGTATTCCCTGTTTCCTGATTACCAGAAGTTATTTTTCAAGGCTAACGAATACAATTCCGAAATAATCCTCGATGTACAGTATGTGCCTGAAAAAAGAACATGGGGTAAAATATCTGTTTACGTCCCTTTCAGTTTGCCCTCTGTTCAGTATACCCTGGCTTGTCCTACGCAAAACTTGGTGGACACTTACCTGATGAAAGACGGCAGTAAATGGGATGAAAGCAAAGATGCGTATGCCGGCCGCGACCCGCGTCTCGATATGACTATCGTACGTCACGGAAGCGTTATCGAAGATAAAACCGGAAAAAAAACCACGGTCAATGTCGATCCCAACGATCCGAAGAACAATACCAAGAATAAACTCGGACGCGAAAACGGAAGCCAGACCGGTTACTTCTTCCGGAAATATTACGATCCGAGTCAGGAAGCATGGACGGCCGGTACTACTTGGGAATGCAATATCAATTTTGTAACGCTCCGGTACGCCGATGTGTTGTTGATGTATGCCGAGGCTAAAAACGAACTGGGCCAGATGGATGCGAGTATATGGAACAAAACCATCAAGCCGCTACGCCAGCGGGCCGGGTTCGATAACACGCCGGCTGCGATGGATTATCCGGCAGGAGGCGATTTGCGTCAGATAATCCGCGACGAACGCCGGGTAGAACTGGCGTTGGAAGGAAGCCGTATTTATGATATCCGGCGCTGGAAAATTGCAGAAACGGTACTCAACGAACCCAGGAGAGGAGCCAAGTTCAAGCTGAATAAAGGGGTTCTCGAATATTACGCTTATACGGAGAACGGCTTCGATAAAGACCGTGATTATTTATGGGCTATTCCGCGGCAACAATTGGTTATCAATCCTAACTTAGGACAAAATCCGGGATATTGATTCGAGCTACCGGAGGTTTAAAAAGGGAAACGGGCAAGTAACCGGAGGGTATGCTCAACGGAATAAACAGTCCTGTTTCCCGTAATCAGGATGTTAAAAAATAAATTTATACATGTGATGAAAAAAAAATTATCGATTGCTTTTATGCTGTCTTTTATTTTCACGCTGATGGTGTTTACGGGATGCGAA
>DBGBSM010000137.1:0-2848 GCA_048468815.1 Parabacteroides sp. | reverse complement strand
TTACCTCTGCCGAGTTAAAGGAGCGCCGAATCGGGCGCGGAGATGAAGTAATCACGGTGGCGGCGGGTTTTCCTACTACCGTATCGCCTTTGATTCAGTACGGCGCCGTTCCGGTTTTCGTGGATATGGCTCTTCCTTCGTATAATATAGATGTAAATGATTTGGAAAAAGCGCTGTCAGCGAAAACCAAAGCGGTGATGATCGCCCATACGTTGGGTAATCCGTTCGATCTGGAGGCTGTAAAATCGTTCTGCGACCGGCATCACTTGTGGCTGATAGAAGATAACTGCGATGCGTTGGGCAGTCTTTATTTTATAGACGGGGAGTGGAAACAAACCGGTACGGTGGGTCATATCGGCACTTCCAGTTTTTATCCTCCGCACCATATGACGATGGGCGAGGGTGGAGCCGTTTATACGAACGACCCGTTGCTTCACCGGTTGGTTAATTCTTTCCGGGATTGGGGTCGCGACTGTTGGTGTGTCGGCGGGGTGGATAATACGTGTAAATACCGTTTCAGCAAACAGTTCGGTGAATTGCCGGTAGGTTACGACCATAAATATGTTTATTCGCACTTCGGTTATAACCTGAAAGCTACCGAGATGCAGGCGGCTATCGGATGCGCTCAGTTGGAGAAGCTGGCTGCTATTACAGAAGCGCGTCAGCGTAACTGGTCTGTTTTGCGTGCCGGATTGGAAGGTTGTCCGGGCTTGATACTTCCCGAGCCGCAACGCAATTCCCGTCCGAGTTGGTTCGGCTTTTTGCTTTCCGTCAGGGAAGATGCGGGTTATACGCGTAACGAGCTGACCTCTTATCTGGAAAGTAAGAAAATCCAGACGCGCAACCTGTTTGCCGGAAACCTGGTAAAACATCCGGCCTTCGACGAGATGCGAGCCAGCGGTACGGGTTACCGGGTTATCGGCGATTTGAATCATACCGATTTTATCATGAATAATACGTTTTGGATCGGGGTTTATCCGGGCATGACTCCGGCCATGTTACACCATATGATTGGTTCTATCCGGGAATTCGCCGAATCGAAAAAATAAGTTCCTTTATGAAAGCAGTCATCTTAGCCGGCGGTTTCGGTACGCGCCTGAGCGAAGCCACGAACCTGATTCCCAAACCGATGGTAGAAATCGGGGGGAAGCCGATTTTGTGGCATATCATGAAAATCTATAGCCATTACGGCATTAATGATTTTATTATTTGTTGTGGCTACAAGCAATATGTAATCAAAGAATATTTCGCTAACTATTTTCGCCATAGCAGTGATATGACGGTCGATTTGTCTGATAACCGGGTAGAGATATTGGATAATCATTCGGAGAAGTGGAGGGTTACGATGGTGGATACCGGTTTGAATACGATGACCGGCGGCCGTATCAAGCGCATCCAGAAATATATCGGAGCAGAATCTTTCCTTTTGACTTATGGCGATGGCGTAGCCGACGTGGATATCCGAAAAACAATTGAGGAGCATGATAAATCCGGCTGTAGCATTTCGCTTACTTCTTATAAGCCGCATGGAAAGTTCGGAGCGTTGGATATCGATAAAGAAGGTAAAGTCCGGTCTTTTTTAGAAAAGCCGGATGGCGACGGTAACTGGATTAATGCGGGTTATTTCGTGTGCGAACCGGAAGTATTCGATTATATCCCGGAAAATGACGATACGGTTATTTTTGAACGCGAACCTTTAGAACGATTGGCTGCCGACAGTAAAATGCATGCTTACAAACATCGGGGATTTTGGAAACCGATGGATACATTACGGGATAATATAGAATTAAACGAAATGTGGGAAAGGGGTAATGCCCCCTGGATGGTTTGGTAATTATGAATATAGATATATTCGATAACTTTTACCGGGGAAAACGGGTGCTGGTTACCGGTCATACGGGTTTTAAGGGTTCCTGGCTCTCTATTTGGTTACACGAATTAGGTGCCGAGGTAATCGGAATTGCTTTAGAACCGGCTACCGGGAGGGATAATTACGTTTTATCGGGTATCGGAAATAAAATTACGGATTTGCGGGGCGACGTCCGGGATGGGGATTTATTGAAAAGTATCTTCCGCCGTTATCAGCCCGAAATCGTGTTTCACTTGGCAGCGCAACCCTTGGTAAGATTATCGTACGAGGAGCCTGTAGCGACTTATGAAACGAATGTGATGGGCACTATTCATGTGCTGGAAGCTATCCGGTGTACGGAAAGCGTGCGTGTCGGGGTAATGATTACCACCGATAAATGTTACGAAAATAAAGAGCAAATCTGGGGTTACCGGGAGAACGAGCCGATGGGCGGTTACGACCCTTATTCGAGCAGCAAGGGGGCAGCCGAGCTGGCTATTTCTTCATGGCGCCGGAGTTTTTTTAATCCGGATAACTACAGCAAGCATGGTAAAAGTATTGCCAGCGTGCGTGCCGGTAACGTAATCGGCGGTGGCGATTGGGCGAAAGACCGTATCATTCCGGATTGTATCCGGGCGTTGGAAGCCGGTAAGTCTATGGAGATCCGTAATCCCCGGGCTATCCGTCCGTGGCAGCATGTATTGGAGCCGTTGAGCGGATATATGTTGTTGGCGAAAAAGATGTGGGAGGAGCCTGCGACGTATTGCGAAGGATGGAATTTCGGACCTCGTATGGAGTCGGTCGCTACCGTTTGGGATATCGCCGGCAAAGTAATTGAGGAGTATGGGCGTGGGAAATTGAAAGATTTGTCGGATAAAAACGCCTTGCACGAAGCTACTCTGCTGATGCTTGACATCACCAAAGCAAGCTGTCGTTTGGGATGGGAGCCGCGTCTTACTATCGACCGAACGGTGGCGTTAACGGTAGATTGGTATAAAA
>DBGBSM010000136.1:0-2983 GCA_048468815.1 Parabacteroides sp. | reverse complement strand
CGATAGAAGCGTGCGCCGCAACGAAGCCGGCAATCAGCATACCGGCACCCGAACCTAAATCGAACGAAGTGAGGTAGGTCGAGTTGGCCGTACCCCGCCTGTCGGGTGCGGCTACGTTCACTACCAAATACTGGAAAGCCGGTACCATCGTACCGAAACACATGCCTAACACGAAAGCCATAGCGAAAAACACGAACGGGGTGCGTACCAGGGCGAACACGACAAGCGATGCGATAAGGGCTACGATAGAGCCGATGGCCAGCGGGTGTACTTTCCCTTTATCGGCCAGACGGCCGGAAAAGAGCCGTACCACGCTTACCCCCACTGCTAAATAAATAAAAAAGTATCCCGGATTATGCACGCCGTTTTCTTTTCCGTATAGAACGGCGAACGATACGATCATGCCGTAAGAAACGGAACAAAGCAAGTACACGATGCCGGTAGGAATGGCCCTCACCAGGATAAAGCGGTCTAAAGAAAAGGGAGGCCGCGCCCTTTTTTCTTTCCGGGGCGTGCGGATTCGGGTAGCCGAGAGCACGCCAGCCAACGCAATTACGATACATACCGCCGTCATGGACTGGAAACCGTACCGGTTGTAAAGTATCACGGCTACCAACGGGGCGAGCGACATGGCCAGGTTGAGCGTGAATCCGTAAAACCCGATGCCTTCGCCCCGGCGCTCCGACGGAATTACGTCGATAGCAATCGTATTGCCCGATACCGACGTAACGCCCATAGCCATTCCCTGTAAAAAACGCACCAGCATCACCGTCAGTACGGTAGCGGCTGCGAGGTAACCGGCAAATAAGGCGGCGAAAACGGCGAATGCCGTTATATAGAGCGGTTTCCGGTCGAAGCAATCTACCAGGTAGCCGGAAAAAGGGCGTACGCAGCATACGCCGAGCGTGTAGCTCGACAGGGCGACGCCTACCCAGGCCGTATTCATTCCCAGCACTTCCGTGAGGTAAACCGGCATGGTGGGCAGCAACATGTAGAACGGGAAGGCCATCAGCAGGTAGCCGAGGCAAGCGAATACGAAGCTCTTGTTCCAAAGAGCCGGGTTAGGGTGTGCCATCTTTTCCGGTTTAAGCCAGTTCGCTCAGTTCGAGCCAGCGCAATGTTTTTTCGTCGATGGCGTCGATCAGTTCGGCAATCCGGTTCGATTTGGCAAGCAATTCGTCGGTGGGCAGCGTGCCGCTGCTCAATTCCGTTTCCAGGGCGCCCTTTTCTTTTTCCAGTTCGGGAATTTCCGCTTCCAACGCTTCGAATTCTTTCCGCTCCTTGAACGTAAGTTTCTTTTTCTGTTCCGGGCGTTCCTGCCGGGCGGCAGTTGGCTCCGTTTTGGGTTGCCGGGCTTCCTGCGCTTTTTTCTCTTCTTGCTCCTGCGCTTCTTTCCAGGCGCGGTACAGGGTGTAATTCCCCGGAAAATCTTTTATATCCGCCTGCCCGCGGAATACGAGCAGGTGGTCTACTACCTTGTCCATAAAATACCGGTCGTGCGATACCACGATAACGCATCCCTTGAAGTTGCGCAAATATTCTTCCAGCACGTTCAGCGTAACGATGTCGAGGTCGTTGGTAGGCTCGTCGAGCACCAGGAAGTTCGGGTTGCGCATCAGTACCGTGCATAAGTACAAACGCCGCTTTTCGCCGCCGCTCAATTTATATACGTAGCTGTGCTGTTTTTCCGGGGTGAAAAGGAAGTAATTCAGAAATTGCGATACCGACAGGGTTTTTCCGTCGTCGAGCGTGATGTACTCGGCGATGTCCTGCACTACGTCGATTACTTTCATCTGTTCGTCGAATTGCAACCCCTCCTGGCTGTAGTAGCCGAACCGTACGGTGGTGCCGATGTCGAACGTACCGCTGTCGGGTGCTACTTCTCCCGTCAGCATCTTTACGAACGTGGATTTGCCCGTTCCGTTGTTTCCTACGATTCCCATCTTTTCGTATCGGGCGAACACGTAATCGAAGTTTTCGAGTATTTTCAGGTCGCCGTACCGTTTGCTTACCCGGCGGGCTTCGAATATCTTGGAGCCGATATACGAGGCTTTTACGTCCAAATTCACGTTTCCTTCGCTCCGTTGCTGTTTCGCTTTGGCTTCCAGTTCGTAAAAGGCGTCGATGCGGTACTTGGCCTTGGTGCCGCGCGCTTGCGGCTGGCGTCGCATCCAGTCGAGCTCTTTGCGCAGCAGGTTGGTGGCGCGGTCGGTTTCCGCTGTTTCCGCTTCGATGCGTTCCTGCCGTTTTTCCAGGTAATAACTGTAGTTTCCTTTGTACTGGAAGAGTTTGCGGCAGTCGATTTCGATGATTTCCGAGCAAACCCGGTCCAGGAAATACCGGTCGTGCGTTACCATCAGGATGCTGATGGTAGAGCGGCTGAGGTAATTTTCGAGCCATTCGGTCATTTCGAGGTCGAGGTGGTTGGTCGGCTCGTCGAGGATAATCAGCTCCGGCTCGGTAATCAATACGTTGGCCAGCGCCACCCGTTTCAGTTGGCCGCCCGACAGTTCCTCTACCTTTTGGTCGAAATTCGTGATTTTGAGTTGCGAAAGAATTTGCTTGGCTTTTTGTTCGTAATCCCAGGCTTTCAACGTGTCCATACGGAGCAAAATATCCTCCAGTTCCGAATGGTCGCCCGAGGCCATCGCCTGTTCGTATTCGGCAATCAGGCGCACCGTTTCGTTCGGCGAGTAAAAGCAGGCTTGCAATACGGTAAGCCCGGCCGGATAACAAGGCGTTTGCTCCAGGTAGCCTACCCGCAGCCCGTTGCGGAAAACAACCGAGCCGGAATCGTAATCTTCTTTGCCGGCGATGATATTCAGCAGCGTGGTTTTGCCGCTACCGTTTTTGGCTATCAGCCCGATTTTTTGTCCCTGGGCGATGCCGAAGGCGATGTTTTCGAATAATACCAAATCGCCGAAGCTCTTGGTCAGGTTGTCTATCTGGAGATAACTGGTCATACTCGTTTCCGTTTGTGTTG
>DBGBSM010000135.1:0-4800 GCA_048468815.1 Parabacteroides sp. | reverse complement strand
AACCCGTAGGTAGTAAGAACAGCACGTGAATTCCCTATGTTAAACGATTCGCCGATAGCAGCCGGACTTTCGATACACCGCATCAAACAATCCACAAAATCGTCTACATAACACCAGGCACGAATCTGGTTACCATCGCCGTAAATATGAATGTCTTCATTTTTCAAAGCCCGTTTGATGAAAACCTGGATGGCGCCTTCGCCCGTTTGTCCCGGTCCATACACATTAAACGGCCGCACGGATGTAGTAGGCAAACCGAATTCGCGATAATAAGCCATAGCGAGATGTTCGCCGGCTAATTTGCTTACCGCATATGTCCATCGGGCTTCACCGGCACTTCCGGCCACCGTTTCCGAATCCTCGGTAGATTTAAATGCATGGCTGCCGAATACTTCGGAGGTAGAAAAATCCACGATCCGATCCGATACGCCATTCGCTTTAGCTGCCTCTAACACGTTGGCCGTACCCAACATATTAACACGCATCGTATTGGTAGGACTTTTTATTACCGTATCGATCCCGGCTATGGCAGCCGCATGCACTACGATATCTACACCCTTCATATGCTGTTGCAACAAACCGTAATCCAATACGTCCCCTTTTACAACCGTTATATTTTTATGCCCGGAAAACGGAGAATGACTCAACGTATCCCGGTGGAAATTGTCGTATACAATAATCCGATTGTTTTCAACCAACAAAGAAATCAGGCGGTTAGCTATAAAACCGGCTCCTCCTGTAATAAAAATCCGCTTATTCTCGATCATAATCCGATTCGTTATTAATTACAAACTCCAATACTTCAATTCGTTGATTTTCCCTTTGTACATACCCTTTATATCGACCAGTACCGCATTATCGTAAGTGAGCGATTTAAAGAACTTTTCATCAAGCCCTTTATACTCGTCGTGCGATACGGCCACTACTATCGCATCGTAATTGTTACGCGGTTTTTCTATCAGTTTGAATCCGTACATTTTTTTCACTTCCTCCGAGTCGGCATACGCATCGACCACATCCACATCTACGCCAAAATCTTTCAACTCGTTGATGATGTCTACCACTTTCGAATTCCGGATATCGGCCACATTTTCTTTGAATGTCATGCCCATTACCAGGACACGGGCACCCAAGATACCTTTCCCCATGCCTATCAGCTTTTTCACCAGTTTCTTGGCGATATAACCACCCATCGTATCGTTAATAAAACGACCCGCACTGATAATCTGGGTATGGTATTTCAATTCGTTAGCCTTATAAACCAGGTAATACGGATCGACTCCGATACAATGTCCCCCCACCAAACCGGGATAAAATTTCAGAAA
Source organism: Parabacteroides sp. (assembly GCA_048468815.1). Lineage (GTDB taxonomy): Bacteria > Bacteroidota > Bacteroidia > Bacteroidales > Tannerellaceae > Parabacteroides_B. The sequence continues at coordinate 3,475 of DBGBSM010000135.1, read as the reverse complement.
ATTCCATTTCGTGCCCGCCGCTTCCAATACATCGTAGGTATTGATACCTATACGGCTGAAAATAATCGATAATTCGTTCATCAGGGCGATATTTACGTCACGCTGCGTATTTTCGATAATCTTAGCCGCCTCGGCTACTTTGATATTCGGTGCACGGTGAACACCCGGCTTTACTACCAGTTCATATACTTTCGCTATCGTATCAAGCGCTTCACCGTCGCAGCCCGAAACGATTTTTATCGTATTTGGCAACGTGTGTACTTTCTCTCCCGGATTGATACGCTCCGGTGAGTAACCGATTTTAAAATCTACCCCCGCTTTTAATCCGGAAATATCTTCCAATACCGGAATACAATCTTCCTCTGTACAGCCCGGATAAACAGTCGACTCATAAACCACATAATCGCCTTTTTTAAGGGCATGCGCTACCGAACGGGTAGCACCGATAAGCGGTGTCAAATCCGGTTGGTTATGGTCGTCGATGGGAGTAGGAACCGCTACGATAAAAAACGACGCTTCCCGGAGTTTATCTATAGACGAGGTAAACTCGATATCCGCATTCTCGAATGCTTCGTGATCCAATTCCTTGCAAGGGTCGATGCCTTCCCGCATTTTCGACAAACGCTCTTCGTTGATATCGAATCCGATAACCGCTATTTTCTTCGCAAATTCCAGGGCCAGCGGCAAGCCTACGTACCCTAAACCGACCAAGGCCAGTTTAGTTTCCTTATCGACTAATTGTGTATACATGTTTTGTTTGATTAGAAAATGAATGACTTCCGACCGGAAGTCATCAGTAAATAAATTAAATCCGGCTTACCCGGTTGTCCCGCAATTGATATTTATCTCCGCTTTCCGGACAAACCGCGATTCCTTCCGAATCGAAATGTAACCGATGGCCATATTCGCTCATCCAGCCGGTTTGACGAGCCGGATTTCCTACTAACAAGGCATAAGCCGGCACATTTTTCGTTACTACTGCACCCGCGCCGATGAAAGCATACTCACCGATATCATGCCCGCACACAATCGTGGCATTGGCTCCGATGGTAGCGCCCTTACCTACATGAGTTTTAGCATACTGCGATTTCCGGTTTACGGCACTGCGCGGATTCGTTACATTGGTAAATACACACGACGGACCTAAAAACACATCGTCATCGCAAGTTACCCCGGTATAAACGGACACGTTATTTTGTACTTTCACGTTATTGCCCAGTACCACATCCGGAGAAATAACTACGTTTTGACCGATATTGCAACGGTTCCCGATACGGCAGCCGGACATAATATGACTGAAATGCCAGATTTTAGTGCCTTCTCCGATTTGACAATCCGCATCGATTACGGCTGTGGGATGAACAAAATAGGATATTTTCATAAACCCGCTCATTTTGTATAGAATTCATGGATACGGCTAATAACCCAATCCTGCTGTTCCCGCGTAATTTCCGTATCGATAGGCAGTGAAAGCACCGATGCCGCCAACTGCGCTGCTATATCCAACGCTTCTGCCGAACGGGTTATCGGTTTGAATGCTTCCTGCTCTTGTAGCGGAAGAGGATAATAAATCATTGCCGGAATGCCGCCTTCGGCCAGGAAGCTCTTTAAAGCATCCCGCTTTCCTCCGGTAACTTTTACCGTATACTGATGATATACATGCGTAGAATAGGGCATTTCTTCCGGCGTAACAAGGCCGTCTATCCCGCCCAATCGCTCCGTATAATACTGCGCAGCACGGTAACGGGCCATCCCGTACTCGTCGAGATATTTCAGTTTGACATTCAGGATGGCAGCCTGCAAGGTATCCAAGCGGGAATTACATCCCAATACGGTATGGTGATATTTTACCTTTTGTCCGTGATTGGCAATCATCCGTAATTTTCCAGCCAGCGAATCGTCATCCGTCATCAAAGCTCCTCCGTCGCCATAACATCCCAGATTTTTAGAGGGGAAAAACGAGGTGCAGCCGATATGACCGATCGTACCCGTTTTTCTTTTTCTTCCGTCGGAAAATGTATAATCCGCACCGATAGCCTGGGCATTGTCTTCGATTACATACAAGCCGTGTTCGCATGCAAACTCCATAATCGGTTCCATATCGCAACTTTGTCCGAATAAATGAACCGGAATAATCGCACGCGTACGGGGTGACAAGGCTTTCCGTATGTTATCAACCGTTACATTGAATGAGGCGTAATCCACATCCACCATCACGGGTGTAAAGCCTAACAATCCGATGACTTCGGCGGAAGCTACGTAGGTAAAAGCAGGAACAATCACTTCGTCGCCCGGCTGCAAGCCCAACGACATCAAAGCGATTTGCAATGCGTCGGTACCGTTCCCACAGGGAATCACATGCTTCACCCCGCAATAAGCGGACAGGTGCGAAGCGAACTCTTTTACCTGCGGGCCGTTGATAAAGGCCGTCGAATCCAATACGTCTCCGATAGCTGTGTCTATTTCGTTTTTTATGCGCGCATACTGACCTTTCAGGTCGACCATTTGAAGTTGTGTCATCTTGCTTTCCGATTTACCTGTCCCAACCGAACGGATGTTTTACCAGCGGCAGCTTAGCCAGGGGATGATAATCGCCTTTCAGCCCTACCGGTTCGGCATGGCGTATCTGATGCACGATACCGATACACTGGCGCACTTCATCCAGCCCGAAACCGTTCCCCGCCAAAGCATGCTTGTAACTTTCCAAATGTAACTCGGTAAAACCCTGGCTGAATTCGAATTCATCTCCTTCGATCTGAATCGAACGGTAAGTACGTTTTTCACCTTCTACTGCGTTAGGCGGTAAATTATCGCCGTTTATACTTAAAAAGTAACGCACCCGGGCCTTTTCCAACCCTAAAAATCCGGCTACCCGGTCATGGCTTTTCACATGTACGATATTTTCTTTCACCGAACCGAAAATCCAGGTAAGCATATCGTAAAAATGTACGCCGATATTAGTAGCGACTCCACCACTTTTCCGGATATCGCCTTTCCAACTGGTATAATACCAATTTCCGCGTGAAGTGATATAGGTTAAATCGACATCGTATATTTTATCTGCCGGCCCCTCGTCGATCCGCTTTTTCAACGCTTTAATAGAATCATGCAACCGTAACTGCAAAATATTATTTACTTTATGCCCGGTTTCTTTTTCCACTTCTGCCAGGGCATCGATGTTCCAGGGATTCAACACCAGAGGTTTTTCGCAAATCACATCCGCCCCCAATCGCAATCCGTAGCGGATATGGGCATCGTGCAGATAATTAGGAGTACATACGGAAACCATATCCACCTGGCTGTCCGTTCCTTTCAATTTACTACAATGCCGGTCGAACAACTCCATCTCGGTAAAAAAGGAGGCTTCGGGAAAGAAGCTATCCATGATACCGACACTGTCGAACTTGTCGTAAGCGGCTACCAACCGGTTCCCGGTATCTTTTATAGCACGTAAATGCCGGGGCGCAATATAACC
>DBGBSM010000134.1:0-11884 GCA_048468815.1 Parabacteroides sp. | reverse complement strand
GTCATAAATAAGGAAGGTTTTTTGTGCAGAAATTACATTCTTAACACCTTGAGTAATACCGATATGAATAAAACGCTATGAACGCACGCATAAAACACATAATACTTTACTGGCAAGGAGGTTAGCAATTAGTAACATCTCACTTCCCGAATACATTCCCTGTTCTTTGAAAAACGGCGCACCTCCTTACATTCCCTGTTTATTATTAAAAACACACTGATTACAATTACCTTAAATCGTAAAATGCCTATGGAGACGGATTAATCGGTTTTAACGGGACGCCCTCCGTACAGACGGAACAAACAAAAGCGTACCCACTTTCGTTTACACATCTTATTAACGCTAAATCAATCGAAAAAGTATGAAAAACAACGCATTGCCTGGAACGTACCACACAACGGTTCCACGGCGCAAACACACCTTCCGGTTCATGCCTGTTACCGCCCTGCTGTTATCGGCTTGTATGGCCAACTCGTATGCAGAGAACACTCCCGCGGTACCTGAAACAGCCACAGCCACCGTGCTGGTTTCACAACAAAAAAGCCTCGTTATCTCCGGCACCATCGTCGATGCGAGCGGACAACCGGTTATCGGAGCCAACGTACTGGAAAAAGGCACTACCAACGGAACCATTACCGATATGGACGGTAAGTTCGCCCTTACCGTATCGCCCGGAGCCGTTCTGAAAGTATCGTACATCGGTTACCTTACCAAAGAACAGCCGGTAGGAAACCAAAAGAATTTCACCATCGAACTGAAAGAAGATACGCAAGCGCTCGATGAAGTAGTGGTAGTGGGCTACGGCGCCGTACGGAAAGCCGACCTGGCCGGCTCGGTAGCCATTATGGACAGCAAGAGCTTCAAAGACCAGCCTATCACACAGGTTTCCGACGCCATTCAGGGACGTGTATCGGGTGTACAGGTGGAGAACAGCAGCGTTCCGGGCGGAAGCGTGAAAATCCGTATCCGGGGAGCCGGCTCCATCAACCGCAGCAACGACCCGCTGTACGTAGTGGACGGTATCGTACGTGAAAGCGGCCTGACAGGTATCAACCCCGACGACATCCAGTCGATGCAGGTATTGAAAGACGCTTCCTCCACCGCCATTTACGGGTCGAGAGGCTCGAACGGCGTGGTGTTGATTACCACGAAGACCGGTAAAGTAAACCAGCGGGAAATCACGTTCGATGCCCAGATAGGCGTATCGTCGGTATATCACAAATACGACATCCTGAGCCCCTATGAATACGCCACGGCGCTCCGCGAAATCAAGTTTCCCAACGCCTTTACACAGGAAGAAATGAATGCGTTCCAGAACGGAACGGCCGGTATCGACTGGCAAGACGAAATCTTCCGTACGGGCGTGACGCAGAACTACAAAATCGCCATCTCCAACGGTAACAAAGACATCCAGTATTACCTTTCGGCCAACTACATGGGGCAAGACGGTATCGTGGATAACACTTCGAACAAACGGTACCAGGTACGGGCCAACGTTACGTCGGACGTAACGAGCTGGCTCCACGTAACCGCCGACGTGAACGCCTCGCATAACGTACGGAAAGGGAACGACTTCAGCATGGGTAAAACCAACCCGGTATGGATTGCGCTGAACTACTCGCCCACCATCGAAATGACCGACGAACACGGCAACTACACCTGGGACCCGTACAACTCCATCGCCGCCAACCCGAAAGGCAAGCTCGAACTCGAAGGGAACGAGTACCTGAACGACGTGGTTAACGGACGTCTCGATTTACGTTTCAACATCCTTCCCGGCCTTACGTTCACCACCACCAACGGCGTAGACTACAACGATGCGAAAAACTACTCGTTCAACACGAAGAAAGTAGAAACCGCCAGCTCGATGGGTAACAGCGATACGTACCGGCTGATGCTGCAAAGCTCGAACAACGTTACCTATACCGGCAAATGGAACGAGCACGCCTTAACGGTAACAGGCGTATACGAAGCCACCTCCACCGAAGGGCGCAGCCTGTCGCTCAACGGCAAGAGCCTGCTTACCGAAAGCGTAGGCTGGTGGGACGCCAACATGGCTACTTCGCATACCTTCGACAACAAATACTATAAATGGGGACTGATGTCGGGCGTAGGCCGCGTAATGTACAACTATGCCGACCGGTACTTGCTTACCGCCACGTTCCGCGCCGACGGCTCCTCGAAGTTCCAGAACAAGAAATGGGGATACTTCCCGTCGGTAGCCGTAGCCTGGAGTCTCGGCAACGAAGCCTTTATGCAAAAACAGGACTTGTTCCAGGACGCCAAGATACGCGCCAGCTTCGGCGTGGTAGGTAACCAGGCCATCGACCCGTACGAAACGCTGGGACTGATGAAGCGCGTAAGCTACGGATTCGGAAGCACCAACTACTACACGGGCTACTGGAGCGAATCGCTGGCCACCCCCGACCTCACTTGGGAAAAGACGCGCCAGTTGGATTTAGGCGTAGACTTCTCGATGTTCGACCGCCGGTTGAACGTTTCGCTGGACTATTTCTACAAAAAGACCGTAGACGGCTTGCTGCAAAAAACCATCCCGTACTATGACGGCGGCGGCTCGTTCTGGGTAAATTCGGGCGAAATCAGCAACAAGGGGCTCGACTTCTCGATTACCGGCCATATCCTCCAGGGGAACGGCGTAAACTGGACGTCGACCGTAACCGGAACCTATCTCAAAAACGAAGTGCTTTCATTGGCCGATAGCGACTTCCTGTACGGTGCGCCGGCCGCCCGCGGCATGGTAGAAGAAGTAACCATCGTGAAACCGGGAGAACCCATCGGCTCGTTCTACGGCTATGTATGGGAAGGACTCGACGCCAAAGGGAACAACGTATACGCCGACCTGAACAACAGCGGCGGAATCGACGCCGGCGACCGCACGGTAATCGGCAAATCGACTCCCGACTTTATCTTAGGATGGAACAACATGCTCAGTTGGAAGAACTGGGACCTGAACCTCTTCTTCACCGGTTCGTTCGGAGCCAAGAAGCTCAATCTGACCCGTTTCACCATGGCTTCGATGGTAGGCGACTCGAAATTCATCACCCTGCGCGACGCGTATGTGAAAGGGTTCGACAAAGTGGGCGCCGGCGCCGAGTACACCTCGCTCACCAGCACAGGCAACACGTTCCAGCCGGCTTCGACGCAGTGGCTCGAAAACGCCGACTACTTCCGGTTGGACAACCTCAGCCTCTCGTACAACCTGTCGAAGAACGTAACCCGTTTCGCCGACCTGCGGCTTACGGTAAGTTGCCAGAACTTATTCACCATTACCGGATATAAAGGTTACGACCCGTCGAGCTCGGCATTCGCCGGCGGCGGAAACAGCGTAGACATCAACAGCGGCGTGGACATCGGCGCTTATCCTACTCCCCGTACCTGGACTTTCGGCGTAAGAATGAATTTTTAACTCTAAAAACGGATAACGAATATGAAAACAAAAATATGGATAGGTTGCGCACTGCTGTGCGGACTGATTACCGCTTCGTGCAACGATTTCCTCGACGAAGACGCCAAAGGGCAGCTCGACCCGAAGAACTACTACGCCTCGCAGGAGGAACTCGACATGAACGTATACGCCCTTTACCAGAAAGTGATGAAAACGCAGGGCTATACCAACATGCAGCTCCCGCAATGGATGGGCGACGACATGACGGCCAACCCGGGCAGTAACAAGCAGGCGGCGGCCGAGTTCGACGCCTTCGTGCCGGCCGACAACAACAAAGGGGTGACCGAATGCTGGCAACAGCATTACGTACTGATTAAGGCAGCCAATAAAGTGATTGCCTACGCCTCGAAAACCCCGACTACCGATACCGAAATCAACATCGCAGTAGGACAGGCCAAGTACTGGCGCGCATACAGCTACTTCACGCTGGTGCGGGTGTTCGGACCGCTGCCGTTGCGGCTGGAACCGGCCGCTTCGACCGACGACATCGACTACGCCGCTCCCGTATCGAGCGTGGAAGACGTATACAAGCAAATCGTAAAAGACCTCACCGAAGCCGAAACCACACTGCCCGACGATTACTCGACAGCGCCGCGGAAGATGTTCGGAGCCAATACGTATATTACCACGCAGGCGGTAAAAGCCACCCTCTCGGCCGTATATATGGCGATGGCGGGCTGGCCGTTGAATAAAACCGAATACTATGCGCTGGCAGCCGAAAAAGCGAAAGAAGTAATCGACGGCGTAACGAACGGGAAATACGAGTACATCCTGGAACAGCAATTCAAACACGTATATGCCATAAGCCACAACTATACCAACGAAACGGTAGTGGGTATCAACTACGTAGCCGATTACGGCTGGGACCAGGATTCGCAGCTCACCTCGTCGAACCTGTTCGAGTCGTTAGGCGGTTGGGGCGATGCCTGGGGCGAAATCCGTTTCTGGAAGAACATGCCGGCCGGTCCGCGCAAAGACGCGATTTACAATCCTAAAATCTTATTAGGCAACAAGGAAGGCGGCCAATTGGTAAACTGGTGGGAAAAAGATGCGAACGGCGAGAACTACATCGCCGAGTACCATCCGATGTTCTCGGTGTACACCGTAGGCAAAGGCAATACGGATTACGACTACACCAAACCGGCCAGCCAGGATATGACCAACGACCACCGTCACCGCATCATCCGCTACTCGGAAGTGCTGTTGTGGTATGCCGAAGCCCAGGCGCGCGCCGACGGTGCGCCGAACCAGCAGGCTTACGATTGCATTAACCTGGTACGCGACCGCGCCGGATTAGCGCCGCTGCCGGCCGGCATGAGCGGCCCGGATTTCGCCGATGCCGCCCTGACGGAGCACGGCTGGGAAGTAGCCGGCAACTGGTGCGCCCTGGTAACGCGCCGCGCCGACCAGATGCGCATGGAACTGTTGCAAAAAACATTCGAGGAACGGAAAGCGAACCTGCCCGTCGAAGTAGCGCCCGGCATATTCGCCCAGGAATCGGTAGAAATTCCGGAAAAGGCTACCTGGCAAGGTGAGAAATCGATCTATGCGCCGTACCCGGCACTGGACGCTTCGCTGAATCCGGCGTTGAAACGATAAACCGGCAGGCAAGCATGTCCTAAAGAAAACGAACACAGAGACACGGAGACACAGCGAACCGCATCTTATATCATTTCCGGTTTCGTACGTTCCGGTTCCTGTGTTCGTTTCTTTCGTTCCGGCCCCACTACCGGGCTTATCCCACACAGTTCGCATGCCGCACTTCTTCCGTTCCCAGCCGCATGACCGGATGCATAGACGCCATTCCGCCCGATCTCAATTCTTATTCCCTCTAATCTTATCGCACCATGAAACTGACTATCCTACCTGCTTTACTCCTGGCCGTCCTTCCGCTGGCCGCCCAGGAAGTGACTCTGCAAACAGTGCGGGAGAAAATCCCCACCTATGCCATCGGCGCGCCCGAAGCCGACCCCGTCTTCTTTACCGGCCGCGTATACCAGGGAGCCGAAGGGTATATTTACCCGTATCCCCTGTACGACGTACTCACCGACCGGAAAACCGAACAGGAATACACCGTACTCCGGCTAAACAACCAGTACGTAGACATCTCCGTGCTGCCCGAAATCGGCGGCCGCATCTTCTCGGCTACCGATAAAACCAACGATTACCCGTTCTTCTACACCCAAACCGGCGTCAAGCCGGCGCTGATCGGCATGCTGGGCGCCTGGTTGTCGGGCGGGGTGGAATGGAACATCCCCGACCATCACCGCGCCAGCAGCTACATGCCGGTAAACTGGAAAACCACGGAGAACCCCGACGGCAGCAAAACCATCTGGGTAGGCGAAACGGAATTGCGCCACCGGCTCAAGTGGTCGGTAGGGATTACGGTGTACCCCGGGCGTTCGTGGGTGAAAGCCGACATCAAAGTAATCAACCCCACCCCGATGATTCAGTCGATGTTGTACTGGGCCAACGTATCGGTACACTGCAACGACCGGTACCGGGTGATTTTCCCGCCCGACGTACAGTTCGGAGCCGACCACCACAAGGTATACTTCACCCCGTGGCCGTACGGCGAAACCACGCCGGGCAACGGCCGTACCGAAGACCTTTCGCAATGGAAGAACTTCACCGGCAACTCGCGCTCCATCTTCGCCTGGGGCAGTAAGATGGAGTTCCTGGCCGGATACGACGACGGCCGCGACGCCGGTACCGTGCACGTAGCCAACCGGCATGTGGTGCCGGGAAAGAAATTCTTCCTGTGGGGCAACAACCCGAACGGGGAGATGTGGAACAAGATACTTTCCGACCGCGACGGGCACTACTTGGAACTGATGGTAGGCGCCTACTCCGACAACCAGCCGGATTACAGTTGGCTCGCCCCGGGCGAGATACGCGAATTCAGCCAGCTGTGGTACCCCGTAAAGGGAATCAAAGGAGTGAAGAACGCCACGGAAGACGCGGCCGTGAACTTCGAGCCGGCCGGCGAAAACACGTACCGGGTAGGCTATTACGCCACCGCCTTGTACGAGGATGCCCGGGTGGTGGTAAAGCACAACGACCGGGTATTGATAGATAAACAGATTACCATCGACCCCGACCGGTACTTCCTGGAAGAGGTGCCGGTACCGGCGGACTGTAACGCCCCGGAATTGTATACGGCGTTGTACGATGCCGCCGGGAACGTGCTGGCAGACTACCGTCCGGTAGCGTTGGAAGAAAAGCCGTTGCCGAAGGTTATCGACGGCACGAAGCCGGTAAAGGAATATAAAACGAACGAAGAGCTTTATTTAGCCGGGCTGCGGGTAGACCAGTTCAACAACGCACGGCTGGATTACATGGACTTTTACAACGAAGCCCTTTCGCGCGACTCGCTGGACGCCCGGGTGAACATCGAAGTGGGCAAGCATTTTATCCGGCAGGGCGAATGGGCGAAAGCCGAAACCCACCTGTTGCGGGCGCAGGCGCGCTTGTCGCACGACTATACGACGGTAAAGAACACCGAGGCGCTCTATTACTTAGGGTATGTGTACCAAATGACCGGCCGGCCGGAAGAGGCCGAAGACGCTTACTGGAAAGCCACCTGGACGCCGGAACACAAACACCGCGCTTTTTACGAACTGGCCGTGCTGGCGGCGAACCGCAACGACTATCCGCGTGCGCTGGAGTTAATCGACCGCTCGCTGGAGGTAGGGAGCCGCGACGTGCAGGCGCTTACGCTCAAAGCGTATATCCTGCGCAAAGCGGGGAAAACGCAAGAAGCCCCGGCCGTACTGGATGCCGTACGCGCCATCGAGCCGCTCGACTACTGGAGCGCCGTGGAGCGGCATTTCGCCGGCGGAAGCGTAGCCGACTTTATCCGCACAGATTTACCGTACCGCAACCGCGACATCATCGGAGTGCAGGAATTACTGGAAGTGGTAACGAACTACCTGACCCTGGGAGCGCTTCCGGAAGCCGGTACGGTGCTGGATGCGGCGCTGGCTTCCGGCGAGCCTTACAGCCGGTACCCGCTGGTGTATTACTATAAAGCCGGGCTGCTGCTCGAAACAGGCGACCAACCCGGCGCAACGGCCTGCCTGGCCGAAGCCGGCAAGCTGTCGCCGCTCAACAACTACCCGTTCCGGCTGGAGGAGCTGGCATTATTCCGCACCTTGCAGGCCGAATACCCGGATAACCCGTTTATTCCGTATTACCTCGGCAACCTATTGTATTACCTGGGGCAGAAGGAAAAAGGGCTGGCCTGCTGGGAGCGCTCGGCGGCGCTCGCCCCGGAGTTCGCCCTGGCCAACCGGAACGCCGGGTTCGCCTACGGTTGCCTGGGCCGACCGGAAGAAGCGATACGGTACTACGACCGGGCTATCCGCGCCAACCCGGACGACCCGTTGTTGCTTACCGAGTCGGACAAGCTGTGCGAACAAGCAGGCATCGCAGCGCCGGAACGGCTCCGGCGGCTGGAGAAACGGATGAAGACCGTACTGAAACACGACGATGCCGTGATGCGGCTGCTCACGTTGTACAACGAAACGGGCTGGTACGAAAAGGCCATCCGGCTGCTGGCGGAACGCCACTTCCATTTATGGGAAGGGGGCGGCCAGGTACACCGCATTTACGCAGACTCGCATTTGCTCGACGGGATACGGTTGCTGAAGAACAACCGGTACGAACAGGCCGTCGCCGCTTTCGAGCGGGCGGCGTTGTATCCGGCCAACCTCGAAGTGGCGCCTTCGCCGCGGGGCGGGTACGAGGCCAAAATCCGGTACCTGTCGGGCGTTGCTTACGAAAAGCTGAACCGCCCGGACGAGGCGAAGGCCAGCTTTGAAAAGGCGGCTGCCGCTCCCTCGCGCAACGGCGCAGACGACTTGATTTATTACCGGGTGAAGGCATTACGCAAGCTGAACCGCACAGCGGAGGCCGACAGCTTGCTGAACCGGATGCGGCAAACCGCCGCCTCGCTGGCGGAAAGCAGCCTCGACTCGTACGCCAAGTTCGGCGAGGCCGACCAGCAGGTGCACCGCAGCCAGGTGGGCTACTTCAACGGATTGCTTCACCTGCTGCAAGGAAATACAGAGGCGGCCGGCCGGGATTTCACCGAGGCCGTACGGTTGTATCCGGGGAATACGTGGGCCAAACTCATGACGGAAACGGATAACCGGTTCTAAGCAAGCACACGCTATCGTCGTTTTCTTATCCGGTATACCGGGGCGTCGTACGCCCGGTATACCGGATTTTATTTATACACGCTGCTTTCTTTGGCAACCAACCGGATTTTTTATATCTTGCACACTCCTATCCCCCACATAGGACATCAGTAGCGAACTCTCAACATAAACATCCGTTTTATGAAAAAAATCGTATTCTACCTCCTGCTTATCTGGATAAGCGTACCCCTGTACGCAGCTCACCAGCCCGAGTTTTCCACCGCCGGCTTCTTCCGGTTGCCCGGCTCCGGGCGCGACGTCTATTCGATGAACCCCGCCTGGCGGTTCCATAAAGGCAGCCAGCCCGATGCGTCGGCCAAGGGGTTCGACGACCGGGCGTGGCCCGTGGTATCGCTCCCCCACGGCATCGAGTACCTGCCCACCGAGGCCAGCGGATGCGTGAATTACCAGGGCGAGGTATGGTACCGCAAGCACTTCGCCCCCGATAACGCCTGGCAAGGCAAAAAGCTGTTCCTGCACTTCGAAGCCATTATGGGAAAATGCCAGGTATGGGTGAACGGACACCTCGTAACCGAGCACTTCGGCGGTTACTTGCCGGTAATCGCCGACATCACCGGCGCCATCGACTGGAACGCCGATAACGTAATCGCCGTATGGGCCGACAACAGCGACGACCCTTCGTACCCGCCCGGCAAGGCGCAAAACGTACTCGACTTCACCTACTTCGGAGGCATCTACCGCGACTGTTGGCTCGTCGCCCACAACCCCGTTTACATTACCGACCCCGACTACGAGAACGAAACCGCCGGCGGCGGCCTGTTCGTAGCGTACGACAACGTGTCGGAACAGCAGGCGGACGTATTGCTGAAAATCCAGGTGCGGAACGCCGGCAAGCAGCCCTTCACGGGGGTAGTGGAATACGAATTGCAAGCTCCCGACGGCCGGCAAGTGGCTTTCCTGAACGACAAGATACGCATCCGGCCCGGCAAAGCGGTTACCTCCGCCGACAAGCTGCTCGTGAAAGAGCCGCTGCTGTGGAGCCCCGAATCGCCCGACTTGTATAACCTCATCGTGCGTATCCGCGACGCAGAAGGAAACGTGGTAGACGGCTACCGCCGCCGCATCGGTATCCGGAGCCTCGAGTTCAAAGGGGAAGACGGGTTCTGGCTGAACGGCAAGCCTTATCCCCACCCGCTTATCGGCGCTAACCGCCATCAGGATTTCGCTATCCTCGGGAACGCCGTGCCCAACAGCCTGCACTGGCGCGACGCCAAGAAGCTGCGCGACGCCGGCATGAAGGTAATCCGCAACGCCCATTGCCCGCAAGACCCGGCTTTTATGGACGCCTGCGACGAGCTGGGGCTGTTCGTCATCGTAAACACCCCCGGCTGGCAGTTCTGGAACGACGCCCCCGAGTTCGCCGAACGCGTGTACCAAGACATCCGCAACCTGGTACGCCGCGACCGCAACCATGCCTGCGTATGGATGTGGGAACCCATCCTGAACGAAACCTGGTATCCGGCCGACTTCGCCCGGAAGGCTAAGGAAACCGTCGATAACGAGTATCCGTATCCTTCGTGTTACAGCGGATGCGACAGCGAAGCGCGAGGCCACGAGTACTTCCCCATCCTGTTCACCCACCCGCTCAACGGCGAAGGAGGCGGTTACGGCACCGGCAAGCTAAAAAAAGGCATTACGTATTTTACCCGCGAATGGGGGGATAACGTGGACGACTGGAACTCGCACAACTCGCCGAGCCGCGCCGCCCGCAACTGGGGCGAGTATCCGATGCTGATACAGGCGCAGCACTACGCCTGCCCGGCCTACCCCTATACCAGCTACGACGCGCTTTACCGCACGTCGCGCCAACACATGGGCGGCTGCCTGTGGCACTCGTTCGACCACCAGCGCGGTTACCATCCCGACCCGTTTTACGGCGGGGTGATGGACGCATTCCGGCAGCCCAAGTACGCATATTACCTGTTCCGGTCGCAACGCTCGCCCGAGAAACAGGACCGGCTTTTCGAAACCGGCCCGATGGTATACATCGCCCATGCGATGACTCCCTTCTCGCCGAAAGACGTGACCGTTTACTCCAACTGCGAAGAGGTGCGCCTCACCTATATGAAAGACGGCAAACCGCATACCTACCGGCATAAACCGGCCGAAGCGGGCATGCCTTACCCGGTTATCACCTTCGAAGGCGTATACGATTTCATGGCCGACAAAGCCCAATCGAGAGCCGGCAAACAAAACGAAGTATTCCTGCTGGCCGAAGGGTTGATAAACGGGAAAGTGGTAGCCACGCACCGGGTAGCGCCGGCGCGCCGTCCGGAACGAATCGTGCTCCGCATCGACAACGAAGGCACGGCCTTGAAAGCCGACGGCTCCGACGTAGTTACGGTAGTAGCCTCGATAACCGACAAGAACGGCAACATCAAACGACTCAACAACGACTACATCCGTTTTACCGTGGAAGGAGAAGGGCGGATACTCGGCGATGCCGGCGTGATGGCCAATCCGCGCCCCGTGCTGTGGGGCGATGCGCCGGTACTGGTTCAATCCACCACCCGCCCGGGGAAAATCAAGGTAACGGCCAGCGTACTGCTGGAAGGCTCGCAAAAACCGTTGAGCGGCGAAATCGAGCTCACCTCCGAGCCAGCCTCCGTGCCGCTGGTATACACCGACAGCGAACTGGCCGCTATCGGACAAAACGTGGCTGCGCCATCCGCGGCGAACGCCGGTAAATCGGATGCCGAAAAGGAAGTGGAACGGCTGCAAAAGGAACTGAATGCTTATAAGCTGAAAGAGGTGGAACGCCAGCAAACCGACTTCGGCGAGAAGCGGTAAGCCGGAAAGCGGTGTCTTTCGATTAAGTATATTTATGTTTATTTACGGTATGCATAAACGCCCGCGGCTCACGCCGGTAACCCGGACGTAAAAATACCGGGTAACAGTGACACACCCAAAAAGAAAGCCGGGAAGATACGGAACTACGATGCCGTACCGCCCGGCTTTCCCGCTTTTTATCCCGTCCGCAAAGGCTGTTACGAAAAAGAGTTAGCGATAAAAACACGAGATACAAAGGGCGTAGGCTTCCCCCTTCGGTTTGTTTTTCTGTCGGGTTCCGGCTTGCACCGATAACCTGCGTCGGGCGTCTCAGGTTACCTCCTTCGGGCTTCTCAGGTTACCTGAGTAACGTTACGCAGGTTCCATGAGACGAAGCAAGCCTGTTACCTGCGTCGTTCGACGCAGG
>DBGBSM010000133.1:0-11933 GCA_048468815.1 Parabacteroides sp. | reverse complement strand
ACCTGCGCCAGGAATTTTTTTTCCTTGTCGCGGCCCGTAAAAGGCCGGACGATTTCCAGAAAATCCCCGATGGTTCGCACCGGTTTTTCCGCCCGGGCTTGTACCAATACAGAAGCGATTTTCCGCGCATTCTTCAATTCGCCGTACAGGTACAGCACATCGGCCAGTCGCTCTTCCGGATAGGTGTTTACCACCTCCGCGGCCGTTTTCCCGGCCCGGGTATTCATGCGCATATCCAGCGCTCCGTCGAAACGAAAAGAAAATCCGCGCGTTTCGTCGTCGAAGTGATGGGAAGACACGCCCAAATCGGCCAGGATACCGTCAACTTCTTCCACTCCGTAATACCGGAGAAAATTAGCCAGATACCTGAAGTTGCTCCGTACGAACACGAAACGCGGGTCGGCGATACGGTTCCGTTCGGCATCCGCATCCTGGTCGAATCCGTACAACTTTCCGCCGTCGCCCAAACGCTCCAGGATTTCGCGCGAATGGCCTCCGCCACCGAAAGTAACATCCACATAAACGCCTGCCGGATGTACGGCCAGTCCGTCTACGCTCGGCCGGAGAAGCGCCGGTACGTGATAACATTCGTTTTTTTCTTCCATTCCCTGCGTGTTTTACCTCGAACAGCGTGTAAATAACTTCTTTACCTGTTTGAATTAGCGGGTAAAAGTAAACATTTCCCAAGTTCTGAACCAATATTTAACGGAAAAAGTAGGAAAAAGTTTTCAACACATTATACACACCGGTAAAAGATAGGAACACAGAACGTTAAATAGGACAATTTAAAATAAAAGTAGAAGGTGCGGCAAGCAGGAATAAAACGAAAAAAATACCGGCATACGAGCTCCGGACAGCGTAAAATACCGGCGAATCCGCCAAAAAAAATCCGGTCATCCGTTTGTCATCCGGTTTTTAACCATATATTTGCAATCTACAATGATTTCGTAATATGGCACAAGAGCATACGGCACAGATAGACCTCGAACGCGTCATCCAGCAAAAAGCGCCGTCGGTGGCCGGGAAAATCCCCGGTTTCGTACTAAACTATTTGATCCGCACGATTCACCAGGAGGAACTGAATGAAATCTTACGCCTGTACCGTGACAAGGAAGGAGTCGACTTTATGGTAGAGCTGCTTTCGTACTTCGACCTGACACTCGAGCTGGTAAACGAAGAAAACATCCCTTCCGCCGGCCGGTTCACGTTCGCATCGAACCATCCGCTGGGCGGACTGGACGGCATTTGCCTGTCGGCCGTTATCGGCCGGAAATTCGACGGCCGCATCAAATATCCCGTAAACGACCTGCTCTTATACCTGCCCAACCTGCGGAGCATCTTCGTGCCGGTAAACAAGCACGGCTCGCAAGGAAAAGACGTTGCCCGGCTGCTGCACGAAGCCTACGAATCGGACAACCAGATCATTACCTTCCCGGCCGGTTTGTGCTCCCGCAAAACAAAAGGAAAAATCGTAGACCCGGAATGGAAGAAATCGTTTATCCAGAAAACGGTGGAATACCGGCGCGACCTGATTCCCGTTTACTTCGACGCCCGTAATTCTTCGTTCTTTTACGGGCTGGCCAACCTCCGGAAAAAACTCGGAATCAAGATGAATTACGAGATGATTTACCTGCCCGACGAAATGTTCAAAAGCAAACATAAAACGTTCCGCATCCATTTCGGCAAGCCGATTCCCTGGCAAACGTTCGACTCGAGCAAAACGCCGGCCGAATGGGCCGCCCGGGTAAAAGACATAGTTTACCAACTCCCCGATAAATAACACCTTACATATGCAAGACATCATTAATCCGATAAACAGGTCTTTGTTGAAGGCCGAATTAACCAAAGAAAGATTGCTCCGGAAAACCAACAAGTCGAGCAATGAAATTTACATCATTACCGCGCACGAGGCACCGCATGTGATGCAGGAAATCGGACGGTTGCGCGAAATCGCTTTCCGCTATTACGGGGGCGGCACAGGCAAACCGGTCGACATCGACGAGTTCGATACGATGCAAGACGCCTACCGGCAATTAATCGTATGGGATGCAGAGCAAGAGCAAATACTGGGCGGCTACCGTTTCCTGTGCGGCTCGGACGTAAAAAAGGATGCGGCGGGAAAACCCATGCTCGCCACTTCGCATTTGTTCGATTTCTCGGAGAAGTTCGTGAACGAGATACTGCCTTTTACGGTAGAACTGGGACGTTCGTTCGTAACGCTCGAGTACCAGTCGACACGGGCGAGCAGCAAGGGATTGTTCGTTCTGGATAACTTGTGGGACGGACTCGGAGCGTTGTCGGTAATCGACCCGTCGCTGAAATACTACTTCGGAAAAGTAACGATGTATAATACGTACAACCCGGAAGCACGGAACATGATTCTGTACTTCCTGCAATTGCATTTTCCCGACCCCGACCGCTTAGTCGTTCCTATCCGGCCGCTCGAAACGCATACCGATACGAAAAAGATGCAGGCGTTGTTCCGGTACGACAATTTCAGGGACAACTACAAGGTGCTGAATCAGGAAGTACGCAAGTTCGGCATCAACGTGCCGCCGTTAGTCAATGCGTACATGAGCCTTTCGCCCAAGATGCGGGTGTTCGGCACGGCTATCAACGACGAGTTCGGCGACGTGGAAGAAACAGGCATCTTAATCGCAGTGAACGAAATCCTGGAAGAAAAGAAAAAAAGGCATATCGAAACGTATCTGATGGAGGAAGGACAGACCACGCATCTGATTAAAGGATAAGAGAAGCCGTATATACAGAAGCACAGGGATAAAAAGAAACGAATAAGCGGATGCCCGTTCGGATTCTTTTTTATCCCTGTGTTTTTTTGTCCCCCGGCCAGAAAACCGCCCTATGGTTTCGGAATCAGCAGCGTAAGCCCCACCGGATAATGGTCGGACAGGTAATCCGTTTCGGGAGTATGGTAAATCGTTCCCTCCACGCATAACGAACGCAACGCATCGGACACCAGGATATAATCGAGCCGTTCCCACTGTTGCCTTACCGCCTCGCCTTTCGGCGTACTAACCAAAATGCGGGTAGGATACGAATAACGCTCTTTCGACGACACATACTCACGCCCCGTATCGTGTAGCGAAGCTGCCAGGAAGGTGGAAATCACGGAATATTCGAAATGACCGTTATTTAAGTTCCGGCCGCTGTCTGTCCGCTCGAAATCGCTTGTTACCATCGCCTTCATCAACCCGACGCGGGTTTCCATCTGTTCGGCGTCGAAAGGAGAATGCGCATTCAAATCGCCCATCACCAAACAAGTATCCAGGTTCTTTTCCTGTATGTAAGCTACGATATGATCCGCTTCCCGCTTGCGTGTACGCCAATCGGAAGGGTTGAGGTGGGTAGCGAGAAAATCCATTCCGTACACCCGGCAATGCAACAGCCCGTGGCCGTATCCTTGTATGCGCTTTTCCACCACTTCCAGCGGCGCGTTCGAAGTGATTCCCACCGGATACCCTTCTTCCTTTACAATCGCCACATACGGGTGGCCATAGGCAGCAGCCAGCTTTTTCAGGTCGGCCTCGGTAAATCCGCACAACTCGTCGAGCGCCAGCACGTCCGGCGCCTGTTGTTTTATCCATCCGACGAAACGGTCCATGCGGTCGCGGTCGCGTAACCGGTCGAACCCGTCCAGGATATTATACGACATCACCTTGACCTTCCGCCGGTCGGTGCGCCAATCACGCTCGGCAGCGTCGTTCCCTTGCGCCTTCGCTCCGGCGGCGAAACAAACGAGCAACAACCAAAGAAGCGCTCTGTGAATTTTTATGTATTCCATATTTTAACTGATTAGGATAAGCAAGCTACTTCGTCCACTCGCGCGCACATTGTTCGAGCGCTTCGTACCACGCTTCGCCGAACTTACGTACCAGGGGCTCCTTCAGGAATTTATAAACGGGCACTTTTTCGCGCCGCCCCAGCACCTCGGCCGCCCTGCACACTTCCCACCGGTGGTAGTTCACAGCCGTAAAAGCCGGGTACTTCGTTAAACGCACCGGATACAGGTGGCACGAAACCGGTTTGTAAAAATCCGTCTTCCCTTCGCGGTAGGCTTTCTCGACGGCACACTGACACAATCCCTTTTCGCCGGTACAGGTAAAAACACAATTCTTTCCGCCCACAATCGAAGTAACCAGGTCGCCGTCGGCATCCACATAGGCAACTCCCTGTTGCCGGATTACTTCCTGCGCCTCGGGCGACAGGTCGTTCCAGATAAGCGGCAACACCTCTTCGAGCCGGGCTACCTCCTCTGCTTCGAGCGGAGCGCCCGATTCGCCTTCGATGCAGCATTCGCCTTTGCACTTCGACAAATCGCACAAAAAGTAACGTTCTATCAGGTCGGTGCTCACCACCGTATCTTCAATCTGAATCATCATACGCTATACGAAAATAAACACAAAGACACGAAGACACAGAGCATCCATAGGGCGAGCCGCCCGCACTCCGTATGTCTCCGCGCCTTTGCGTTCGTTTATTATTCTTTACGGAAAATATCAAATCAATGCCTTGCCGGTCATTTCGGCCGGTTGGGGCAAGCCCATGATTTTTAAAATCGTAGGTGCCACATCGGCCAGGATACCGTCGGCCACCTTCGCATCCGGGTTATTCGAAACATACACGCAGGGAACCGGGTTCAGCGAGTGAGCCGTATTCGGCGTACCGTCGGCATTCACCGCATTGTCGGCATTTCCGTGGTCGGCGATGATAATCGTTTCGTAGCCGTTCGCCTTGGCCGCTTCCACCGTATCTTTCAGGCAAGCGTCGACTGCTTCCACGGCTTTTTCGATGGCTCCGTAAATACCGGTATGGCCTACCATATCGCCGTTGGCGTAATTCACCACGATAAAATCGAATGTACCCTTATTGATTTCGGCTACCAGCGCGTCTTTCACTTCGTAAGCGCTCATTTCGGGCTTCAAATCGTAGGTAGCCACTTTCGGCGACGGAACCAGGATGCGGTCTTCACCTTCGTAGGGAGCTTCGCGGCCGCCGTTAAAGAAGAACGTTACATGCGCGTACTTCTCGGTTTCGGCGATGTGGAGTTGTTTCAATCCTTTCGAAGCGATGTATTCGCCCAGCGTATTGTTTACGTTTTCTTTATCGAACAGGATGTGTACCCCTTTGAAGTTGGCGTCGTACGGCGTCATGCAGAAATACTGCAATCCCGGAACCGTGTGCATCCCGGCTTCGGGCATATCCTGCTGGGTAAGCACCACGGTGAGTTCCTTGGCGCGGTCGTTGCGGTAGTTGAAGAAAATCACCACGTCGCCTTCCTCGATTACGCTTACCGGCTTGCCGTTTTCAACGTGTATGATGGGCTTCACGAACTCGTCGGTTACGCCGGCGTCGTACGAAGCCTGCATGGCGGCCGCCATATCTTCGGCCGGCGTTCCCTGGCCGTTTACCAGCAAATCGTAGGCTTCCTTTACGCGCTCCCAGCGTTTGTCGCGGTCCATAGCGTAGTAGCGGCCTATGATGGAAGCGATTTTACCGCCGGTTGCAGCCAAGTGCTTTTCAAGGGTTTCGATAAAGCCCTTCCCGCTCTTCGGGTCGGTATCGCGGCCGTCCATAAAGCAGTGTACATAGGTGCGGCTGACGCCGTATTCGCGAGCGATGTCGGTGAGCTTCATCAAGTGCTCCAGCGAGCTGTGTACGCCGCCGTCGGATACGAGCCCCATCAGGTGGATTTGCTTGTTGTTTTCCTTGGCGTACGAGTAAGCCCGTTTGATTTCGGGGTTTTCGAGGATGGAGTTGTCGCGGCAGGCGCGGTTAATCTTCACCAAATCCTGGTAAACGATGCGGCCGGCGCCGATATTGAGGTGTCCTACTTCGGAGTTTCCCATCTGCCCGTCGGGCAAGCCTACGTTTTCGCCGGAAGCTTGTAATTGCGAACAGGGATAGTTTTTCAGCAGAGCGTCCCAGTAAGGGGTGGGAGTATGGTAAATCACGTCGGCTTTCGAACGGTCGCCGATGCCCCATCCGTCGCAGATGATAAGGAGTGCTTTTTTGCTCATAATGTTGATGTATTTAGTTTGTACTTAGCTCGCAGAGCGGTTGCAAAGATAGTAATTTTCCCCTGAATTTCATTCACGAAAAATGAGTACTTTTGTCATCTCGAGAAACGAAAACAGGCTGCACCTCAACCTAACCAAGTAAATTTGTTTCTGCGTTCGGTTTGCACTATTTTTGTTCTGAAAAGAATCAAAGACAAGGGCATCGCGGCAGAATCAAGGCAAAAATGGCTTGCACGCCCGGCTTATATCGTTTTTTTTTCGAAAAGAAAAAGCAGGAATTGCCCCGGCACCGTCGACGTGAAGCCGACGTCCGCTTCCGGGCCACCCTGTCTGGAAACAAAAATTACATTAACTCGGTAAAAACCCGTATGGAAAAGAAATATCACGATGAAGAATTCGGTGTAATCCTGATTCACCGGAGCGAAAAAGCGCGCAGTTATATCCTGAAAGTAAAAGACGGAAAAGTGTCGGCTACCCTGCCCTGGCGGGGAAGCGAGAAAATTTTGCTGGAGTTCCTCGACAAGAACCGGCCGCGCCTGCGCGAACAACTCAAAACGCGGCCGAAACTGGTATACGACGAAAGTACGGACATCCGAACGCTTACCTTCTCGGTACATATCTTCCGCACCGACCGGGATAATTTTTATCCCACCCTCAAAGACGGCGTGTTGCACATCGCCTGCCCGAAACACACGGATTTCCGGGAGGAGGCGATTCAATGCGTTCTGCGCCTGATCGTGCAACGTACGCTCCGGGCCGAAGCGAAACGATTCCTGCCCGACCGGTTGCGCCTGCTCGCCCGGCAACACGGGTTCGTAGTGAACGGCATCCGGATACAGGCCAGCCGCTCGCGATGGGGCAGTTGCTCGGGCTACAAAATGATTAACCTGTCGCTGTACCTGATGCAGCTCCCGCAACACTTAATCGACTACGTGCTGCTGCACGAGCTGTGTCATACGCAGGAGATGAACCACGGCAAGCGTTTCTGGGAACTGCTCGACGGGGTAACGGATAACCGGGCGAAGGAGCTGCGGAAAGAGTTGAAGGAACAGACGATGTTACCGTAGTTTTTCCGCAGCTGCCGGTATAGTGGGAACAGTTTGCACAGCCAATACATACACCCGGTGCGTACCGCTCCCTGCATACACTACCGCCCCTTCTGCCAGCCACCGTTTCATATCCGCCGTAGCGCAATGGCGGGTGCATCCGTTCAGCGCGGCATACTCCGTGAGGTTGATATACGGATTTTGTTGCAGGTAGCGCAGCATCTCCGCTTTCCGTTCTTCCGGAGCGGCAGCAGCCCCGGTTCCGGCCGTTCTTACCCGTTCCGCGCCGGCTTCTTTCACCATCTTCTTCAAACCGGGAGAACACCGGAAATTCACGCCGTGCACCGCCACCGCCGTACAGGGGCGTCCTTTCCCGTCTACCGCCGCCCGGCTCCGCAGCGCCGGCGAGAAATGCCCCAACCCTTCCAGTTCCACGCTATAACCGGAGGCAAGCTCGCTGCCTACATACCAGCTCAGCGCGTCGAGTACCGCCTTGATGTCGGACGAGGTAACCGAACAGCATTCGCTGATAAACCGGTAAATTTCTTCGTTCCGCTTGGTGCCGCGGGTAACCAACCGGGCGCAAGGCCGGGGTTTCTGTGTTCTGTTGTCGGGAGTAGAACACACTTTGAATTTAATTTTGCTCATATAGGTACAATAATAATTAGATGTTCGTTTTATTCCGGATGTGCTTTTCCGGTTTTTTGCCTGTAAAATCGTTTGCCGACGGCGTCGGCAATATTGCCAAGGGCGTCGGCAAGTTTGCCGAGGGCGTCGTTTTTATTGCCGAGGACGTCGGCAAACAAATCCATGCCCCTATATTAATATATAAAACGAACCGGTTTTACCCCCTGTTTAACGAAAAAAAATTTCACTTTTTCCTTGCCCGCTTCACTTTTCGCTTCGCCCACCCCAGCGAAAGCGCCAGCGCCGTGAGGCTAACCGCCGTACCGCCCAGCATCAGCCCCCACATCACGCAGTTCCATGCAACCGGATACTTCACCAGCCAGGGAACGGCAAAACTATGCAACGCCGGATACATCCAGTGCATATACCGGCTGTCGCGGTTCACATAGCGATAGGCGCCCGAAGCCGGGTCGATATAATACGTGCTGCCGGCCTCGTCCGCCGCCGCAACCCGGTATACCGGCAACGGAAGCGCGTGTTTCCGCGACACGTAATACGTATCGAACTCCGTTAGCCATTCCGTACGGAGCGGAACTTCCGCCCCGTGGATACGCCTTACGGCTTCCGTTACCTGCTGTTGCGTAAGGCGTAACGGCGCTACCGCAGCGGCGGAAGCATCCGCCGTGTATTCTTTTTCCCCGGTGCGTACCCGGTACAACGGCAAACCGTTGAAACTCCCCCACTCGATTTCCTTTACGCCGGGATACGCAGCGAGCAGCTCCCGGTAATCCGGCCGGTACGTATCCGGAACAACCGTATCGCCCCGCAGCACGCTCCGGACAGGGTAATCCGCCCGGGCCGACGAAAACCACTTCGGGATGCTCGCCAGCGACATCAATCCGCTGAACGTCCAGGTAAGCACGAACACGCCGAATACCATCCCCGTAACGTAATGCCAGCGGAACCAGCGTTTCCGGTAGGGCGAAACGAACGGCTTGCGCCGCCGTACGGCCATACGGAACGCCCGTATCCCCAGGTAAAAACCGGCCAACGTTACCAGGCACCCGATGGCAGCCAGCACGATAATCGTCCGGCCCCACGTTTCCGCATCCTGCCGCAGCCACGTAAAATATACCCAGTGCGGGATAGCGCCGAGCCACGCCCAGCAACGGCTCCGGGAATCCGTGAACTGCAACGCCGCGCCGGTGCGCGACGAAACGTACAACTGATGCTTCGCCTCGTCGGCAAAATAATACTTGTAGATAGGAAACTCTTTCCGCAACGCGCTGAACGGAATCCACTGTTCCAGCGAGTACAACGTATCGATTCGCGCCACGGGAGCGTTGCACCACAGCGCCGCTACCGCACCGGGAGGCGGAACAGCGTGGGGCGGCACAAGCCGGAGCGTGCCCGCCTCTACCGTATACTCCTGCACGCCGGTACGGATACGGAATACCGTTTGACCCATATACCGGCTAAGGGTAATCGCGCGGATTTCCGAACTATCGGGCACCTGTGCCAGTACTGCCGGAAGCGGCGGCAACGGCAGGGCGAGCGCCTCTTGCCGTTCCAGGCGGTCGGCTGCACCGATGCGCGGAAACGTATGGTAAATCATGACGAACCCCGACAGGAACCAAACCGCGAACAGGATAGAGAGCGCTACGCCCCCTATCCGGTGTATGGTACGCATAAACCAGGTCAACTTCATCGTTATAGATTATAAGAAACGGCTACTTCGAAGTTGCGCGGCATGCCGGGTACCAGCTGGTCGCCCAACGACTGGCTACAATACCGGCAATCGAACAGGTTGTTCACGTTTACCGTAAGCCGGATATGGCTTTTCAACTCGTAAAAGGCGCCCAAATCGGTAAGCCAATAGCTACCGTACGTTTTGGTATTGGCCAGGTCGCGGTACACTTTGTCGGTATAGCTTACGCTGAGCAGGAAGCCCAGGTTTTTAAGCACGCCTTTCGGAACCGTGTACCGGCCGTATCCGTAAAAGGTATTCCGCGGCACCCGCGTTTGGTAGTTGCCGGCATTGGCATTCAGGCCGTTCGTGAGGTAAGGGGCGTACTGCGGGTCGTTGGCCGTATGCATGTCGCGCACCCGGGCGTCGGTAAACCCGTACCCGGCCGTAAGCGACAGCGTGGGGAGCGGCGTAACGATGCACTCCAGGTCGAACCCTTTCGAATGCATGGAGCCTACCTGGCCGGTAATGGTTTTCTTCTGTGCGGTTTCGGTAGCGGGAATGGTACCGAGCGACTGCGTAGAGTTATTCCGTCGGATATAGAAAACGCTGGCATTGGCCTGCAAGATACGGTTCAGCATATACTTCACTCCCGCTTCGGCCTGGTAACCGGTTTCGGGCTCGAACACCTTCTTATTCTCGTCGGGACGGAACTCGTCGCCTTGGGAGTCGATATAAATGGTGTTGGCATTGTAGAACGTACGGATGGGCGTAAAGAACGAAGCGAACGAGGCATAGAGCGACAACGACGGATGCGGCAGGTATACCGCCCCGGCGCGGTACGTAAAGGCGGAGTTGCGGATTTGCTGGTATGCGCCGTGCCCGTCGTACGCGCGCTTGCCGGTAGGCGTGGTACCTACCGCCTGCATGTACCGGTAAAAATCGTACCGGCCGGCCAGCATTACTTTCCACCGGTCGGTGATTTCAATCAGGTCTTGCAGGTACAGGGCGTTCATATAGGTATGCGAAACGTATACTTTCGAGAAAGCGCTGCTCATATAGCCCATGCTGTGCGGGTCGTTTACCGGCACCTTCGAGTACAGGCCGGGCCCTTGCACGTCGGTTCCCAGCAAATAACCCGTATAGCTGTTCCGGTTGAGGGCGGTAAACGAATAGCCGGCTATATACCGGTTGCTTACCCCGCCGATGTGGAAACGGCCGCTCAGGTCGAGCTGGTTGTTCACGGTTTCGGCGATATGCGAAAAGCGGAGGGGCGATACCAACTGTACCGTATCGAGGCAGATGTATTTCTTCCGGTCGCCCTGCATATAATAATGTGTGTAAAGCGGGTCGTCGCTCCGCAGGTAATCTATATCTTCGGTTCCGAAGTAATTGATGTCGTCGTAGCAGTATGAAATGTTCTCGGTGAGTTTCATATCGGGCCCGAACACATGGGTGTATTTGGCCGAGACGTCCCAACTCCGGTTTTTCAGGAAATCGGACTCGTTGTTATACCGCGCTTTACGGTCGAGCCCGGGCAACAAATCGCCTTTATGCAAATAGAGCGAGCCGTCGGCGTTGTACACATCGGCGTCCATCGCATCGGGCAGCCCGATTTCGGTGGAATAAAAGTCGCGGTTGAAGCCGGCGCGTACGTCTAACCGGTCGTTCCGGGTGATTTCGGCGCCCAACGCCAGGTAACCCGAGAAACGCTGCGTGGCGTTGTCGCGCCAGCCGTCCTGGTCGGCGAGGTTGAAATTGGCCAGGTAATTCACCGGGCCTGCCAGCTTTCCGCCCATCCCCACCGTGGCTTGCTTGTTCTCGAAGCTGCCGTAGCTTACGCGGGCATTCACGGAAGTTTCTTTGGCAGGCGCCTTCCGTACGATGTTGATTACGCCGCCCACGGCGCCGTTCCCGAACAGCACCGACGAGGGGCCTTTGAGCAACTCGACCGACTGGGCCGACGAGAGGTCGCGGAAGGTATACGAATTGTTGATGGCGGAGCGTTCGTCGCGCACGCCGTCGATGACCACCGGAGCGTGGTCGAACCCGCGGATGGAAAGTTGCTGGAAGGCGCCGTAGCTGGTTTGCATCCGCACGCCCGGCAGAAACCGTACGGCTTGCTCGATGTTGCGGATGCCGCGCATCTCGAGCGCCCCGGCGTCTATCTTGTTCACCGATACCGGCAGGTATTTCAGGGGCGCCGGTAATTTCAACATGTCGACGGAGGCTTTTTTCTGTGCCTGTACGGTTACTTCG
Organism: Parabacteroides sp.; assembly: GCA_048468815.1. Taxonomy (GTDB): domain Bacteria; phylum Bacteroidota; class Bacteroidia; order Bacteroidales; family Tannerellaceae; genus Parabacteroides_B. Next base: position 276 of record DBGBSM010000133.1, on the reverse strand, counting down.
CTGATGCGGAAGGTGGTGTCGGCAAAATTCGTGTAATCGCCGCGCTTGTGCTGGGCTTGCGTTCCGAGGGCCGCACAAAGCCCGGCGGCCGCTAAAGCAATGGGTAATCTTTTCATCGTCTGCTATTTGATTTGTTAGTGTAAAGACCTGGCCCGTAGCATCCGTACAGGTAGTTTCGTCCCGGAGATTCCGTACCGACCGGAACCGCCCTTTCGCTGCCGGAACAGCCGGCACGGGCCGTACGGACGCAGCTTTTGTTCTTTCGTGTTTTTACAC
>DBGBSM010000132.1:0-3757 GCA_048468815.1 Parabacteroides sp. | reverse complement strand
GCAGATAAGAAAACAGGAAAAGAAAGATTTTTTACAATAAGGAACCCGGCGCCGAATACTAAAAATCCTGTTTCCTCGAAGGCAAGCTTCCGGGAAACAGGATTGAAAATTCAATTATTTTGACGTACCGCTCTTAGCATTTGATGCTCAATCCCCGCAATACTTCCCTTATTTTCTCGAAAGTAGTAATCCGGGTAGGCACTAACGGCAAGCGCAGTTTGTTTTCGATAAATCCCATGGCATTCAGGATACTTTTAACTCCCGCCGGATTACCGTCGACGAACAACAATTCGAACAACTCGGTAAATCCGTGGTGAATAGTGAGCGCACTGGCATAATCGCCGGCCAATCCTAACCGCACCATACGGCTGAACTCGCGCGGAAATGCGTTTCCGATAACCGAAATGACCCCTACGGCCCCCAATGTAATCAGCGGGAAAGTTATTCCGTCGTCGCCCGAAATTACATTGAAACGGGCCGGCTTATTCTTGATGATGTCGTCCATCTGGGTAATATTGCCGGAGGCTTCCTTAACGGCTATCACGTTACTGAAATCGTTGGCGATACGAAGGGTTGTCCGGGCTGTCATGTTCACGCCGGTTCTTCCCGGAACATTGTATAGAACGATGGGCAGACGCGTGGCTTCGGCAATGACTTTGTAGTGCTGGTAAATGCCTTCCTGCGAAGGCTTGTTATAGTACGGCACCACCGATAAAATCGCGTCCACGCCTTCGAAATCGCCGTTCCGGAGCTTTTCTACCACCGACCGGGTGCAGTTGCCGCCCACTCCCAATACGATGGGGATTTGTCCGTGAACCTTATCGATTACCAGCCTGAGTATTTTTGCTTTTTCGTTTTCCGTAAGTGTCGGGGTTTCGGCCGTAGTACCTAATACGACCAAATAATCGGTACCGTTCTGCAACTGGTAATCAACCAGTTTGGACAGAGCTTCGTAGTCTACGCTTTCATCTTCCTTGAACGGAGTGATTAAAGCGACTCCCATTCCTCTTAAATTAATGTCTGCCATCGGGAAAATCTTCCTTTATTCGATTAAAATTGTCCTGCAAAAGTAATAAATTATATCATTTGGAACGGATAGTCTGTAAATAAAAAATGATTTGTTCGAATAAATACGACAATTCTTTATTTTCGGTTGCGGAAACGGAAAAATCGTAAAACGCCTTTTCCTCGCTTCTTATTCCCGCCTTGAAATCGCATTCGCTCCGGAGAAGCAAATATTGCATTACGTATTCGTTTTTACGCGTCAAATCGATTACGATGTCAGGCGTACAGGCATTTACTTTCTGCACTACCGAACTTTCCGGGAATCCCCATACGGTAACGTCGTGTGCCGGAGATACGTAAAATATATCCGGATCGCCGTTGCGTGAAGCAGCCGAAGCCGTTTCACACATGCATACGGTTACTTTCTTACCCGCTTTTTTAAGACGGGCGGCGCATTGCTTCACTTCGTCCGCATCGGCTGCATGGCACAGGAGAAGCACGTTGTGTATTTCGTTTAGCGTCTTAAACCGGCGGCTTCGCTTGGCTGACGACAGCAGCCGGTTGATTTTCCGTTTTATAAAGTAATGGGTCAGAATCATACGAGCATATTTAGAAAATCGTCTTCATGAATAATGTTCACTCCCAGCTTCTGCGCTTTTTCCAGTTTGGCCGGGCCCATATTATCGCCGGCCAGGATATAATTCGTCTTGGCGGATACGGCGCTGCTGTTTTTACCGCCGTGTTGCTCTATCATCGCCTTGTATTCGTCGCGCGAGTGCTTGGTAAAGGTACCGCTGATAACGAACGTGAGCCCTGCCAATTTATCCGACCGGCTCGCCAGCTTTTCTTCCGATACGGCCATTTGCAACCCGTACGATTCCAGCCGATTTACCAGCTCCCGGTTCTTTTCGTCGGCGAAATACCCGATGATACTGCGGGCGATACGGTCGCCTATTTCGTCGGTTTCCACCAACGTTTCGAAAGGAGCGCCGGCCAGCTCCTGCATGGAGTGGAAAGCGGTAGTAAGCCGCTTGGCGACCGTTTCGCCTACGTACCGGATACCGAGCCCATATAATACCCGTTCGAACGGAACCTGTTTGGATTCTTCCAGGCTTTGCAGGAGGTTCGAAACGCTTTTTTCGCGCCACCCTTCCAGCTTCAGCAAATCTTCCGCTTTCAATGTATATAAATCGGCGACATCCCGTATCAAACCTTCGTCGTACAAATATTCTACGGTTTCGGGTCCCATGGTGATATTCATGGCGCGCCGGGTAACGAAGTGCTCGATACGACCTTTGATTTGCGGCGGACAACCGGTTTCGTTGGGACAATAGTGCGCCGCTTCGCCTTCGGGCCGGAACAAAGCCGTTCCGCATTCGGGGCACACCTTTACAAACTCCACCGGGTCGCCTGTCATAAACCGGGATTCGGTATCGACTCCTACGATTTTGGGAATAATCTCACCTCCTTTTTCCACGTATACCTGGTCGCCGATATGTAAATCCAATCCTTTGATTATATCGGCGTTGTGCAGCGAAGCCCGTTTCACGGTGGTTCCGGAAAGCAAAACCGGTTCCAGGTTCGCCACCGGAGTTACCGTACCGGTACGCCCTACCTGAAAAGAAACCGAATTCAACCGGGTACGGGCTCTTTCGGCCTGAAATTTGTAAGCGATGGCCCATCGCGGACTTTTAGCCGTAAACCCCAAGTGGCGTTGCTGGGGCAGCGAATCCACCTTTAAAACGATACCGTCGGTAGCGACCGGAAGGTTTTTACGAGCCGTATCCCAATAGGCGATATAATCGGAGATTTCCTGTAGGCTTTCGCACCGACGTATCACATCCGGCACCTTGAAACCCCAGCTACGGGCATACTCCAAATTATCGAAATGACTTTCGGTGGGTAGGTTCTCTCCTATCAGATAATAAAAATAAGCATCTAATTTACGCGAGGCTACGATAGCCGGATTTTGTTGCTTCAACGTTCCGGACGCCGCGTTACGCGGATTGGCGAACAACGGTTCTTCCTGCGCCTCGCGTTCTTTGTTCAGTTGCTCGAACACCTCCCACGGCATCAGTATTTCTCCCCGGATTTCGAACTGGTCGGGATAACCGCCGCCCATCAGTTTCAACGGAATAGAGCGAATCGTTTTTACATTGGCCGTTACATCGTCGCCCCGCGTACCGTCGCCCCGCGTTACAGCCCGCACCAGCCTTCCGTGCTCATACCAGAGCGAAATGGAGGTGCCGTCGTACTTCAATTCGCAATCGATTTGAAAAGGTTGCCCGTTCAACGCCCGCTCGGTACGCTCGTAAAAATCGTTCACTTCGGTTTCCGAATAGGTATTTCCCAGCGAAAGCATCGGGTAGCGGTGGGCTACCTGCTCGAAATCTTTGGATAAATCGCTTCCTACCCGCTGCGTGGGAGAATGCGGGTCGGCATACCGGGGGTATGTTTTTTCGAGTTCTTCCAGTTCTTTCATCAGCCGGTCGAATTCCCGGTCGGATACGGTAGGCCGGGAAAGAACGTAGTAATTATAATTGTGCTGCGTCAGCTCGCTTCTCAATCTTTCTATTTTCGCTTCAATTTCGTCCATATATTTCTCAAACTAAGTTTTCGTCGATTCCGGATACTATCGTTACACAAATTTACATGATAACTTTCGGATATTCGCATGCCGGATAGTGAAAGGAATAAAAAAATATCCTTATAAAAGCAGTATTTCGCCAATACGACGCTTTTGTAAGGATAT
>DBGBSM010000131.1:0-4939 GCA_048468815.1 Parabacteroides sp. | reverse complement strand
GGGCGCGACATCGGCACGGTGGTATTTCCGGATGCCGAACTGAAAGTGTTCGTAACCGCTTCACCGGAAGTACGTGCCATGCGCCGGGTAAAGGAACTGGAAGCCAAAGGCGAACCGGTTTCGTTCGAGCAGGTGCTGGAGAATGTGAAGAAGCGCGATTTTATCGATTCTACAAGAAAAGAAGCACCTTTGCGACAAGCCGGAGATGCGTTGCTGCTCGATAACTCGAACCTTTCGCCCGAGGAACAGAAACACTGGTTGCTAAACCAGTATAACCGGGTAATTTCCGAATAAACGCCTGGTCATGCAAGTGGAAATAGATGCCGGTTCTGGTTTTTGTTTCGGCGTAGTTACAGCCATCGAAAGTGCCGAGCGGGAATTGCAAAAAGGCGGTACGTTGTACTGCCTGGGGGATATTGTGCACAACAGCCTGGAGGTAGAGCGACTGGGGGCCATGGGGTTGCATTGCATCGAACATGCGGAATTCGGCCGGTTGCACGATGCCAAAGTACTGTTGCGGGCACACGGCGAGCCGCCCGAAACCTATCAAACGGCAGCCGTCAACCGCATTGCCATCGTAGATGCTACGTGTCCGGTGGTGTTGCGGTTGCAGAAAAAAATCAAGAAATGTTATCTCGATACGCGCCGCGAAGAGGCGCAGGTGGTTATTTACGGAAAGAAAGGGCATGCCGAAGTAAACGGGCTCGTGGGGCAAACGGAAGGGAATGCCATTGTGGTAGAGAAAACCGGCGATGTGGAACAACTGGATTTCAACCGGAATATTTACCTGTTTTCGCAAACAACCAAATCGTTAGACGGCTTCCGGGCCATCGTTTCGCTAATCCAGGCGAAAATAGCGCCCGGCGTAACTTTCCGGTCGTTCGACACTATTTGCCGGCAAGTAGCCAACCGGTTGCCTAATATCAAACAGTTCGCTTCGCGGCACGACTGGGTTTATTTTGTAGCCGGGCGGAAAAGTTCGAACGGAAAAATGCTTTTCGAAGAATGCCGGAAAGCCAACCCCCGGACGGTTTTTATTTCGGATGCGAGCGAAATCGTCGCTTCTTTGCCGCCGGATGTGAATTCTGTGGGAGTTTGCGGGGCCACGTCTACCCCGAAGTGGTTGATGGAAAAGGTGGCGGCGCGCGTACGGGAAATCAACGAAGGAGGATGATAAAACGCTTAATAATGTATGAAGATTCGATAAAAAGCACGCCCGCTACGCATTTATTTTTTACATTTGCCGCGAATATTAAATGAAAAGGTATTATGTCTGCTATTAAGTGTGTAGGTATTTTGACGTCCGGAGGCGATGCCCCGGGGATGAATGCAGCCATCCGGGCCGTAACCCGGGCCGCTATTTTCAACGGAATCGCCGTAAAAGGAATTTACAGAGGATATAAAGGGTTGATAACGGGCGAAATCGTGCCGTTTAAAACAGAAAACGTAAGCAATATCATACAGCACGGGGGTACCATTCTGAAAACAGCCCGTTGCACGGAGTTCAAAACACCCGAAGGCCGGAAAATCGCTTACGACCGGCTGGTAGCCGAAGGAATCGACGCGCTGGTAGTAATCGGCGGCGACGGTACGCTTACCGGTGCCCGCATCCTGGCGCAAGAGTTTAACTATCCTATCGTGGGAATTCCCGGTACCATCGACAACGATTTGTACGGAACGGATATTACGATCGGGTACGATACGGCGTTGAACACGATTATGGAAGCGGTGGATAAGATTCGCGACACGGCTACGTCGCACGACCGGCTTTTCTTTGTGGAAGTGATGGGGCGTGATGCCGGTTTCCTGGCCTTGAACGGAGCGATTGCTTCGGGCGCCGAAGCGGCTATTATCCCGGAAATCGCCGTTGAGAAAGACCAGTTGGCCGAAACGATCGAGAACGGATTTCGCAAATCGAAGAACAGCAGTATCGTATTGGTAGCCGAGAGCGATGTAACCGGCGGAGCGATGGGGGTTGCCGAACGGGTAAAAACGGAATATCCCCAGTTCGACGTGCGGGTTACGATTCTGGGACACTTGCAGCGGGGCGGCTCGCCTACGGCGCAAGACCGTATCCTGGCCAGCCGGATGGGAGCTGCGGCTATCGACGCCTTGCTGGAAGACCAGCGTAACGTGATGACCGGTATCCAGAACGACCAGATCGTGTATGTGCCGTTTTCCAAGGCAATCAAGAATGATAAACCGATTAACCGCGAGCTGCTTAACACGTTGCGTGTGCTCTCGATTTAGTATCGGGAGATAACTTTAAAAAAATAGAAACAGGAAAGCCGGCTGATTTATGGCAAATCGACCGGCTTTCCTGTTTTTCTTGTGATGCGCCTATTTTTTCAGGCTTTCCAGGTACAAATCCATCATTCGCTTCGCCGCTACGAACGAGCTTATCTCCGAGCTCAATACCTGCCGTTCTACCGAAGGAAGCCGTTTCTCTATCTCCGGGTTGAGGTAAAAGCTCTCTTTCAGTGCTTCGTTGATGCTTTCATACATCCAGTATTTCGCCTGTTCGTTGCGTCGGTATTCGAAGTATCGGTTCTTTTTCACGAAGGCCATGTACTCGTCTACCATATCCCAGATTTCTTTTATTCCGAGTTTATAGTACCCCGAATATGTAAGCACCTGCGGAATCCAGCCAGAATCGGTAGCCGGAAACAGATGGAGCGCGTTACGGAACTGCGATTGCGCTAACTTCGCCTTTTCGATATTGTCGCCGTCGGCTTTGTTGATAATAATACCGTCGGCCATTTCCATGATGCCCCGTTTGATACCCTGTAACTCGTCGCCCGTCCCGGCCAGTTGGATAAGCAAGAAGAAATCCACCATCGAGTGCACGGCCGTTTCCGACTGGCCTACCCCTACCGTTTCGACGAATACGGTATCGAACCCCGCCGCTTCGCATAAAATAATCGTTTCCCGCGTTTTCCGTGCTACGCCTCCTAACGAGCCGGCCGAAGGCGAAGGCCGGATAAACGCTTCCTTCGCGCGCGACAATTCTTCCATCCGGGTTTTATCGCCCAGGATACTTCCTTTCGAGCGTTCGCTGCTGGGGTCGATGGCCAGCACGGCCAGCTTATGTCCCTGTCCGATGAGGTGCATTCCGAATGCGTCGATGGAGGTGCTTTTGCCCGAACCCGGTACGCCGGTAATTCCGATTCGTACCGAGTTGCCGGAATAAGGCAGGCATTTTTCGATGATTTGCTGCGCTACGAGCTGATGCTCGTGCTTCGAACTTTCTACCAATGTAACCGCCTGGCTCAGAATGGTAATATTTCCGTTCAGGATGCCTTCTACATACTCGGCTACCGTATATTCTTTCCGCTTCACCTTCTTTTTCAGGTACGGATTGAGCGAAGGCGCGTTTTCGATGCCTTTGTTTACTTTCAGCCCTTTGTACTGAGCGTCGTTTTCAGGATGTTCCATGCGAAGCGTAAATTAATGTTTTGCCGTTATCTTGATAAGCCGTACCGGGTTGGACGGGTCGTTCGAAACGATGGTAATTAAATCTTCCAGTTGCGACTTCACTTCCTTCGGGCGAATCGTTATTTTGAATGCGGCCGTAGAGCCCGGTTTGATTTCCTTCTTACCGCCTCCGATGTCGATTCGCTCGTCGTCGCTGGTCATGCTCCGGATTAACAACGGCGACTGGCCGTTGTTCGTAATTTCCAGCGTACGCGATACTTTTCCGCCTTTCCCTTTCAGCGGGCTGAAGTCGAGCCAGTCCGTCGAAATCGAGATGGCCGGGGCGTTCGCTTTGTCGGATGCTGTCAGCCGGCTGAAATCTTCGATTATGTTCGCCGCGATGCGGATGCTCCCCTCTTTTCCTTTCTTTTCGCCCTCTTCCGTTACCGTAACCGGTATTTCGCAGGTGATGCGTCCCAACTTTTTCGCCGCTTTGGCATTCAGCAATACGGTAATTTCGCCCGTTTCGCCCGGCGCGAGCGTAGCCGGTAGTGTTTCGAGCAGCAGGTAATCCGGATATTTCTTCAGATGAATCGTAATCGTCTTCTCGCTGTTGTTCGTTACCATAATCTTTTTACCCAGCGCTTCTTCGGGCCGGATACTGCTGTAAAGCACCTTCTTGGTATCCATTTTCAACGGGCCGATAGCATACGGATAAATAATTACCGGCTTGGCGCGCTTCGGTGTAACGTTCCCTTTGATGGCGAGCATATACGCCCCCTTCCTTCCGTTGCTGTAGATGGATACGGTTTTTACGAACGGGCCGGGTCGTCCGGCCGGGTTGTATGTTACTTTTACCTCGCCTGTTTGCCCCGGAGCTACCGGCGCTTTCGTCCATTCCGGCATCGTACAGCCGCACGAAGCCGTTACCCGGGTGATAACCAGGGGCGCTTGTCCGGTGTTCCGGATTGTAAACGTATGGCTGGCCGGTCCGTTTTCTTCGGCAATTGTTCCGAAGTCGTACCTCAGTTCGTCCGAGCCGATAACCGCTTCGCCCTGGGCCGTTACGTTTCCTGCCAGGAGAAGCAATCCCGTCAGCATGCAAACAAGTTGTTTTAGCATATCCGTTTCAACAGTTTAAATGTGCTTTCCGTCCCGGAAGTTACTCCGGGCTTCCTTCCGTTACCGTTCCTTTAATCGTGAGGATGTAATTGCCGTCTTTTCCGTTGCTGTATACCGAGATGGTTTTGGCAAACGGACCGGGACGTCTGGCCGGGTTGTACGTTACTTTTACCTCGCCGGTTTTTCCCGGTTCGATAGGCGTTTTCGTCCATTCCGGCGTAGTACATCCGCACGAAGCGATTACGCGGGTAATCACCAACGGTGCATCTCCCGTGTTTTTAATCGTAAAGGTATGGCTTACTTTTCCTCCGTTCTCGGCAATCGTTCCGAAATCGTGTACGGTGTTCTCGGCCGAGATGTTGGCTTTTTGCTGTGCGGTAACCGTTCCTACAGCCACCAGTAG
>DBGBSM010000130.1:0-10032 GCA_048468815.1 Parabacteroides sp. | reverse complement strand
CACAATTATCCTCCAAAATCTTCTTAGAGAGCGGGATATAAGCCGGATAAGCCGTTATGACAACAGCCCGGCAATCTTCCTTTTTTTGCGATTTCGGCAGGCACAATAAACGTTGGTTTCCTATGCAACAAACACCGCAGCTATCTTCGTCGCCTTACGATACCCTTTGCCGGATGTCGGATACGCTCAGGCAAGAGTTTGAAAAAAACGGCCTTCTGCTGGATATTCACATCAACCCGGCCTTACACACTTACCGGAAGATTCCGATCGACCCGGATGTACTGAACGACCTGATCCGGAGCTGCCTCACCCTGATACACCGCTATCATAGCCAGACGACCGTAAAAATTATCTGCCGGATTATTTCGGGGCAACAGTTTATTTGCTACATCAAAAACGAAGGACTCCGGCTTTCGGAAGCGGAACAAAAACAGTTTACGCACGAATGCCATGCCGTTAAAGAGAAATGGGCGAAAATCCTGGAGCCGCTAAACGGAAACATAGGAGCCGAATTTACCCGGCAGCAAAGCATTACCTTCTGGTTCAGCCTATCCTGAAATTCCGTTCGCCGGATGCCAGGCCGATTACTACCATAAATAAGTAAGCGACAGCCAGCCTACCCAGGCGTCGCGGTTCCGTTCCTGATGTAACCGGATTTCCGGACTGTCGATAACCGTTACCTCTTTCAAGGAATCGAAAAGATTATTCACACTCAGGTTAAGGCATAACTTGCGCTGAAACAAATAGTACGACGCACCGGCGTTTACCGCATAATGCCCTTTTACCTTTCCCTGCGCCGTAAGCTGGCCGGAAACATAAAATCCGTCTACCTGCACTTCGGCATTCCGGCCGAGAGCCACTTTCGCCACTCCCTTCACATCCCAGCACGTCATCGATTTATCATCGCCGAAGCCCAACAAGGTTCCGTTTATCTCGTCCCAGTACACATTGCCCGAAGCTCCCAGCGAAAGGATGCGTAACGGAGCCCAGTACGCCGCCAGTTCCACTCCGGCCGTTTGCGTATTTCCGATATTTTCTTTCCGCCAGATTACATCGTTACCCGACGAGGCAGCCACCTCCATAATCCGGTTCGTACGGTACCGGCAATACGCGGCAGGCACCAAACGCACCGTTCCGGCGGCATACGTATACGACAATTCGCCCAGGTGTTGTATTTCCGGTTTTAATGCCGGATTACCTTGTACCGTTTGCAAATCGTTACTCCGGTCGATAAAAGGATTCAGCTCCTTCGATACCGGCCGGTCGATACGCTGCGTATAAGTAAGCAGCCACTTGCTGCCCGCATGGTCGGCATAATCGAGGCGCACCTGAGGATACAGGTGAAAATACGAACGGTGCTCCCACGCCCCTCCTTCACTCCGGGTTTCCTGCCGGGTATGCTCGGCCTGCAAGCCGGCTTCCAGCCCGAAGCGTTTCACATCCGCATGCAACGAAGCATATACCAGTTGAATGGTACGCTTAAAGGTAAAATCGGTAGAGCCGGCGGCATTCGGCACCCACGCTCCGTTCTTCAGGTCGCTTGCCGCCGCCCCGTACCGGTCGTGTTTATACCGGCCTATATAGCCGCCTTTGAAAAACAGGGCAGGCGCCAACGGTTTCCGGTATCCGGCCGACCAGTAATACGCCTGCTTGTCTTGCTCGATCGCCGAATTATCCTGCTTGACAATCTCTCCTTTCGGATTTTCGTTTTCGAAGTGATTGTCTTCATCGTAGCCCGAACCGTCGTAATGAAACACGACCTCCAGTTGCTCGCCCGGAGAAGAAAAAGCGTGCAGCCAACGGGTTTCGGCCGCATAGGCGTCTTGCCGCTGGGTATTATACCGGTGCCGGAGCATCTTATTCACGGTACCCGACGCCAGTTCGTTGGTTACCCGGATACCGCCGTACCGGTCGTAGTCCATCGAGTGATATAAGCCGTATACGGAGAAGCGGTTCTTCGCGTCGGCCTCGTATGCCGCCGACACATCGGCCACATGCACGTCGGGACGCGCCGAGGCGCTGTTATCCATCGTTTTGGTACCGGCCGCCGTAGCCAACGTTTTGGTAAACGTACGGTCGCGGAACTCGCGCCGGTAATCGTACCGGGCCCCGACACGCCACTTCCCCGGGTGTACGTTTACAGCCGCCCCGGCATTGTACCGTTCGTGTAAACCCGCTCCCGCCGTAATCCGCAACGGACTGTGGTTAGTAAAAGCGGCGGAAGAAAGCGAAACTGCGCTTCCGCTCCCGTCGGGCACCACTTCCGTTCCCGGTACCGACGATAACGTTGCATCCGGAAAGAAAAGAGCCGGCAACTGAATCAGCACATCGCCGCTGTTCTCTTCCAGAAAACTATAAGGAATCCCGTTTATCAACAACGTATTGCGCGTAGTACCCCGGAAAGAAAGCGCCCCTTCGATGTCGGTAACGACCGAAGGCAACCGGCGCAAGGCATCCGAAGCCGTAACGGATACAGCCGTAAGGTCGGCGGCTGCCCGCAGCTTTTTCACTTCGCCCGAACTCATGCGGGAAAACTGTTTTTCACGGATTTCAACCGCCGGCAACCGGATAACCGAATCGGTAACATACACTTCTTGAGCAAATCCGTGCAAACCCGCTCCCGACAGGGCTACTGCCGGCAGCCAGGTATAAATAAATCGTTTCAGGGTCATATCGTCAGGGTTAAGTATATAAACAAAAAAAGTCTGTATGTAAAATGCATACAGACCGTCTCTTTTGCTACTAAACCGAGTGTTATTCGGCAGCAGGAGTTTCTACAGGAGCTTCCGTAGCTTCCGTTGCTTCCGTTGCGGTAGAATCGGCTTCTGCAGGAACAACTTCTTCAACGGCAGGAGCTTCTTCGGTAACAACTTCTTCCACTACAGTTTCAGTTTCGGCAGTCGTTTCAGTATTCTGAGCCGACTTGTTTCCGCAAGAAGCGAAAGAAACCGCTGCGATAACGGCAGCAAATGCAACTAACTTTTTCATTTCTTTTTCGTTTAAAACAGTAATCTAAATTTCTTTTCGTTGTAAAACGATGCAAATGTAAGTATTAATACGGCATGTTGTACAACATAGTCGAAGTTTTTTTTCAGAAAAAAATCCTTATTTTACAACCGGCTAATTAACAGATATTTCGCTTCCGGCTCAACCGTACCGATACAGAAACACGGAAGCTCAGCGCATTATACATCTCTGTGTTTGCTCGCTGTGCCTCCGTGTTACGTTGTCCGGTACGGCTGTTGCCTTTTAATAATTGCTATATAAATACCGTTTGATACTTTTCTTCGGCGTTTTTTCAAACTCGGTAGGATACAACTGGATTTCGGACACCGTTTCGAAAGGTGCCACCACTTTATTCAACGCCTGCCGGTTCTCTTCCATAATCACCGGCAAATCCTCGTGCGACACCCCGGTACTGTCTACCGTATCGTAATCCGGATATACCATCGCCACCAGCTTGCCGTTCTTCTCCACCACCAGGCTTTCCATCACGAAAGGCAGGTTATTCAACTTCGCTTCGATTTCCTCGGGATAGATATTCTGTCCGCTCGCCCCTAAAATCATCGTTTTGCTCCGTCCGCGGATATAAATCCGGTTGTCGTGATCGATGGTTCCCAAGTCGCCGGTACGGAACCAGCCGTCAGGCGTAAAAACCGCATCGGTAGCTTCCTTATTCTTATAGTATCCCTTCATTACGTTCTCGCCGCGCACCTGAATTTCACCCACCTGGTTATACGGGTCGTCCGAGTCGATACGCACCTCCATGATGCCCTTCAACACCTGCCCACACGACGAAGGTACGAAATCGTCGGCATGGTCGTAACTGATTAACGGAGCGCACTCGGTCATTCCGTACCCCACGGTAAAAGGGAACTTTATCTTGTACAGGAAATCCTCCACTTCCCGGTTCAGCGCCGCCCCGCCGATAATCACCTCCCGGAACCGGCCGCCTAACGCATCGGATAGTTTTTTGCGTACCTGCGCGTAGATCCGGTCGTCGAGGAACGGAATGTTCAGCGCTACCTTCATCGTGCGCTTGTTCAGTTGCGGAAGAATCATCTTCCGGTAAATCTTTTCGATAATCAGCGGCACGGTAAGGATAATATTCGGCTTCACCTCCTCGAACGCCTTAAGCAGGATTTTCGGCGAAGGCACCTTCCCCAACATATATACATGCGCCCCCACCGCCAGCGGCAACAGGAAATTGAACGCACAACTGTAGGCATGCGCCAGCGGAAGGAAACACAACTCGCGCTCGCCTTTATTCAGCAAATCGAGCGATTTGGCGTATACCACGTTCCCCGCCAGGTTATTGCCCGTAAGCATCACCCCCTTGCTGAACCCGGTGGTACCCGAAGTATAATTCAGCAATACCACTTTATCGTTCGACAAGTCGGCATACCGGATGTCGTTCTTGGTGAAGCCGCCCGGATATTTTTCCTCCATCCGTTCGTCGAGCCCTTTCAGGAACTTCTGGATACTCTCGCCGTCGCGTTGGTGCAGGCAGCGGAAATCGGATAGTGAAAACACGCCGCGCACGTCTTCGATTTTTTCTTCCTCGAGCGTTTCCCAGATACGGTCGCTGGTAAAGAGGAATACCGACTCGGAATGATTGATGATATGGTGAACGTCGTTCGGATTGAAATCCTGCAAGATCGGCACGATGATAGCCCCGTAGGTAACGGCCGCCATATACACCATGCACCAGTGGGCGCTGTCTTTCCCGATGAGGGCGATTTTATCGCCGCGGCGTATCTGGCACTCCTCGAACAGCAAGTGGATACGCGCGATGCGGGTAGCCATATCCCCGTACGTATACGTATTCCCTTTCGTGTAATCGGTCAATGCCGGCAAGCTCCAGTTCTCCCGGAAGCTCTCCTCGTAAATCTTGATGAAATTCTCTTTAACCATAGCACACTTTTGTGAATAATGTGCAAAAGTAACCACATAAAAGCAGATACACAATAAAAGGGGCGGATAACTTGCTGTTTTTATTTACCTTTGCCTCCCTTCAACGACTGTTTTTTTAACTATGACAGACCCGATTCTATTCGAAAATAAAACCGCCGCGTACTTCACGCTGGGATGCAAGTTGAATTTCGCGGAAACCTCGGCTATCGGCAAACTGCTGTCGGAGCGCGGTATCCGGAAAGCGCGCGCCGGCGAAAAAGCGGATATATGCGTAATAAACACCTGCTCGGTAACCGAACTGGCCGATAAAAAATGCCGGCAAGCCATCCGGCGCATCGGCAAGCAACACCCCGGCGCCTTCGTGGTGGTAACCGGTTGCTACGCCCAACTCAAGCCCGGCGAGGTAGCCGGTATCGAAGGGGTGGACTTGGTGCTGGGAGCCGAGCAAAAAGCGGACATCCTGCATTATCTTTCCGACTTCGGCAAGTGGACGGGGAGCAATCCGGAAGAACCGGACGACAGCGCCTCGGCGGCACCCGGTACCGTGATTACTTCGCCCGCCAAAGACATCCGTACGTTCGTACCTTCGTGCTCGGCCGGCGACCGCACGCGCCATTTCCTGAAAGTGCAGGACGGCTGCGATTATTTCTGCTCGTACTGCACCATCCCGTTCGCCCGCGGACGAAGCCGCAACGGCGACATCGCTTCGCTGGTAAGGCAAGCGGAAGAAGTAGCCCGCGCAGGAGGAAAAGAAATCGTGCTTACCGGCGTAAACATCGGCGACTTCGGACGTTCCACCGGCGAAACGTTTCTCGACCTGATTCGCGCACTCGACGAAGTGGACGGCATCGTGCGTTACCGGATTTCGTCTATCGAGCCGAACCTGATTACCGACGAGGCCATCGAGTTCGTAGCCCGTTCCAGGCGGTTCGCCCCGCATTTCCATATCCCGCTCCAGGCGGGGAGCGACGAAGTGCTGCACCTGATGCGCCGCCGGTACGATACGGCCTTGTTCGCCCATAAAATAGAAAAAATCAAACAAACGATGCCTCATGCTTTTATCGGGGTAGACGTAATCGTGGGCACCCGCGGCGAAACCGACGAATTGTTCGAGGAAGGGCGGCGGTTTATCAAAGGGCTTCCGGTTTCACAGCTGCATGTATTCAGTTACTCGGAACGGCCGGGAACGCAGGCGTTGAAAATAGCGCACACGGTAACGCCGCAGGCCAAACACGCCCGGAGCAACGCCTTGCTCGACCTCTCGGAACAAAAACTCCGCTCCTTTTACGAATCGCAAATAGGCTCGGAGCGCACCGTTCTGTTCGAGCATACCCGCAAGGGAGGGATGATGCACGGATTTACCGAGAATTACATCAAAACCGAAATTCCGTTCGACGGCTCGCTGGCCAACACCGCCCGCCGGGTAACGCTGGGCGGCTGGAACGCCTCGCACGACGCCCTGACGGTAACTTTATCAAACGACTGAAACGACGATGGAAAAAATTCAATACGCCCTGCTGTACGCTTGGGTAAAAATGCACGCCCTGCTCCCGATGCGGGCATTATACGTATTATCCGACATCATGTATTTTTGGATATACCGCGTGTTGCGCTACCGCATCCGCGTTGTGCGCCGCAACCTCGAAAACGCCTTTCCCGGCAAAAGCCCCGCCGAGTTGCGGCGTCTGGAGCGCGACTTTTACCATCACTTTGCCGATTATCTGGTGGAAACGCTCAAACTGATGCATATCTCCGAAAAAGAGTTGCAGGCACGGGCGTACGTAACCAACCCCGAGTTTATCGACCGGTTGATGGAACAAGGGCATACCACGTTCGTAGTGTATATGGGGCATTACGGTAACTGGGAATGGTTTTCGGGCTCCACTACCCGCTTCGCCGACCTTACCATGTACCAGATTTACCGGCCGCTTACCAATAAGGCGGCCGACCGCCTGTTCCTTACCCTGCGCACCCGCTTCGGCTCGCGCTGTATGGCCAAGAACGAAACGGTACGCGATATGGTACGGCTGAAACAAAACCGCGCCCGGGCGCTGGCTATTTTCCTGGCCGACCAAACGCCTTCGCGCGCCAACATTCACTACTGGTCGGAATTTCTGAGCCAGGATACGCCGGTGTATACGGGTCCCGAGCGGCTGGCGCGCAAACTGAATTTTCCGGTAGTGTACATGGACGTGGTGAAAAAACGCCGGGGCTATTACGAAGGCACCTTCCGGATGCTCTCGGAAGAGCCGAAGGAACTGCCCGAATTCGCCCTGACGGAGAAGTATATCCGCCTGATGGAGCAAACCATCCTGCGCAACCCGGCCTACTGGCTCTGGACACATAAGCGCTGGAAGCACAAACGGGAAACGGTATGAAAAAAGCAGCCGTTATCATCCTGAACTGGAACGGCCGGCAACTCCTGGAGCGCTTCCTGCCGTCGGTGCTGCGCCATACCCCGGCCGGCACGGCGGAAATCGTAGTGGCCGACAACGGTTCGACCGACGACTCGGCCGCTTTTTTAACCGGGAACTACCCTTCGGTACGGCTCTTGCAGCTCGACCGGAATTACGGGTTCGCCGAAGGATACAACCGGGCTATCGAAGCGGTGGAAGCGGAGTATATAGTGTTACTCAATTCCGACGTGGAAGTTACCGAAGGGTGGCTGGATGCGCCTTTACAAGCGTTAGACGCCGACCCGAAGCTGGCGGCCGTACAACCGAAGCTGCTCTCGGAGCATAACCGTTCGTACTTCGAATACGCCGGAGCGGCGGGCGGCTTTATCGACCGGTACGGGTATCCGTTCTGCCGGGGGCGTATCTTCTCGACCGTAGAAAAAGACACCAGGCAGTACGACATGCCGTGCGACATTTTGTGGGCTACCGGGGCCTGCTTGTTTATCCGCCGAGACATTTACCTGAAAGAAGGCGGCTTAGACGCGCAGTTCTTCGCCCACCAGGAAGAAATCGACTTGTGCTGGCGGCTCTGTTGCCGGGGATACCGGCTCCGGTGTATTCCGCAATCGGCGGTATATCATGTGGGCGGCGGCACATTGCAGGCCGAGAAGCCGCAAAAAACCTTCCTCAATTTCCGCAATAACCTGTTGTTACTGTACAAAAACCTGTCGCCGGCCGAATGGCGCCGGGTAGCGCGCATCCGGTTCTGGCTCGATTATGTGGCGGCCGCGCGGTTCCTGGCCGAAGGACATCCGGCCAATGCGGCAGCGGTATTCCAGGCGCGACGGGCATTCGGCAAGCTAAAAAAGGCGTACGCCAGCATCCGGGAAGAGAACCGGCGAAAAAGCATAGCGGCTTCCTTGCCGGGAATTTACCCGGGAAGCGTGGTAAAGGCGTATTACATAGAGAAGAAAAAAACATTTTCTGCGCTGGAATCCGGCAAAAAAGGAGATAAAAATCGTTTGCCGCCGACGGCGGCAAAATAAACGGCGTCGGCGGCAAACTTGCCGCGGTCGGTGGCAATATTGCCGTCGGCGCCGGCAAACGAAATTGAAAGGAAAAATTACTCTCCCGTACGAAAACGAATTACGGGTGAAAAGTATGTCCATATGATTAAAGTCCTTCGTACGTATCCGTTCCGGATACCGCACGTTACCCTTCCCTGCAGGTGTACCGCATCGGAACGGATAATCCGCTCTTCGGAAAGCCGTCCCATTTTCGATACAGGATATTCAGTATCAACAAATTCAGTTGTTCCGCCCACCGGATAACCGGGGGGGTATCACATTTTGTGATACCCTACGTCTGTAACGCTGTTACTCCCGAGTTTCTCCCGGTTTGACAAACCCTACCGGATTCCGGGGTTTCTCCAAGCGTTTTGGTTCCCGCAATTCGGCCAGGGTTTGATTTATCAGTTCGAGCTGCGTCCGGGTATCTTCGTTAATGTCGTTATAATCGGCAAATACCTCTTCTACATACGTTTTAAAATCCGTTAATTCCTGTTGAAGCTGCGATAATTTATCTGCGGGCGGATTCGCTACCAAACGGCGAAGGGCAACGAAGGCACGCATAATATTTATATTTACTTTAATAGCAATTTCCGAACGCAAAACGCTTGAAAGCATAGCGACGCCCTGCTCTGTAAAAGCGAAAGGAGTATAAGCGCTAAAGTTATAAAGGGGTATCCCATTTTGGGATACCCTATTGGATAGCAACATATTAGCTTCTTCTTTTGTAAGTTCGAACATAAAATCTTCGGGAAAACGATTTATATTTCGTCTTACAGCACGTTTCAACAAACGATTCTCCGTTAAATAAAGTTCAGCCAAGTCGAAATCTAACATTACTTTTTGTCCACGTATCTCGTAGATCTTGTTTTGAATTACCTGTATCTGTTCCATAGTAGATTCTTTAATACCGGAAGTTATTCTTTCTATCCGGTAATACGGTTAAGGTTATTATCAAAAAATGTAACTCTCCCGGAAAGTTTATTTCTTTGTCGATGCATGGATGTAGCGGGTCTTTTTTCATCACAGTTAAGGTTGAATGTTACGAACTTATACAAACCGAAATAGAAACGACCGGTGCCAACTCCGGCAAATTGCCATTTCTCTTCGTTTCTTTTCGGGGATAAAATTACGAATAACTCCGGGAAACCGGTACAAAAATCCCGGAAATTCTTTCAACTTCCGGGATTACAATCTCTTTTGCTAAAAAAACAAATCAGGAAGAAACCTATCTGTTCAATTTATTTTCCAATTCTTCCACCCGCTTTTCAAGCGCCGCGTATTTATCGTCCTTTTCTTTCAGTAACCGTTCGTAAAGCTCGGTAATTTTTTCCAGCGGATTGATGATTTTATTATCGGAATTGGTACTCGCATTATCGCTCTGATAATTCCCTATAGTTGCCGTTGCTCCGGCAGTTTCCGTGTTGGTAATATTTTCAAATATCAAAACCGGCGCATCCTCCTCCGCCGTTTTCAAGTAATCCACCGGTACATCCAGCGCGTTGGCGAATCGCTGCAAAACCGCATCCTTGATAACAGCCGTTTTCTCATACTTCGATACCGCCGACTGCGTCATAAACACATCCTTCGACAAATCTTCCTGACTGATATTCTTATCCACCCGCACACGCCGGATGTTGTGCCCGTGATGTACC